>CAYQUL010000030.1:0-9683 GCA_964420735.1 uncultured Gammaproteobacteria bacterium | reverse complement strand
ATGCATGGCAACATTCTATTGTTCGCGGTAGGTGGCTAGCTTTAACCCTTGTTGTGGTACTAACGTGGGTAAACCTTTCAGTGTCACCACTCCAATATGCACCTAACAAACAACTCGCTCGAAGTGTTGAGGTGACAAACTTTATCATGAACGATGCTTCTGGCGCGCCATTTAACTTTGCCGTTATAGCTGAGCGCAATTATGAAGGGGCCTATCGTTACTTCTTTAATAAAGACAATGCCAATGTAATTGACATTAACCCGCAAGACACCAAAAACTCAATAGCACCAGTTTTATATGTTGTTTGTGAAATGGAACCAACAAAATGTGACCCCACTCACAATGCTAAAGCTGAGGTAGCAAACTTTGGTTGGAGCAAAATAGAAACCCAGTGGACAGTGTCTGGAACAACTGTGTATAAACTCGTGCACTCTAATCCTTCAAAATGAAATACCCTGAGTCGGCCACGATACTTCAAATGATTGAAGGAGCACAAAACATTGTTCTTGGCTGTCATCACCACCCAGACTCTGATACCGTTGCCTCTGCAACAGTTCTCGCCAAAATTATTCGTGAAATGGGGAAGAAGGCAACGATTATTTGTCCTGATACGATTCCCTCTGACCTACATTTTATTGAAGGCGCTGACCAAATTGTGACACAGGCATTTGAAGAAGTTAACTTTGCTAATTTTGATTTACTCATCATGGCAGACACCTCGACCTGGAAGCGAGTTTTTATTTCAACCCAGTTTACTTCCCCCACTATTCCAGTTGTCGTGATCGATAACCATGTGACAAATGAAAAATATGGAAATATTAACCTCCTTGATTTTGAAACAAGTGCAGTTGCTCAAATGATCTACTACATACTTGGTGACTGGGGAAAACCAATTACCCAGTCGATTGCCAACTCTTTAATGGCAGGAATTATTGGTGACACTGGTTGTTTTCAATACGAGATTCACCCTGACACCTTTGCTGTGGCGCATAGCCTTAAGGGTAAAGGGGCAGATGTGAAGCTTATAAACTTACATTTGTTTGATACTAAACCAATAAAGCTCATTCAGTTCTGGGGGAAAGCAATTGAAAAATTAACAGTTGAGGACCCTTTTGCCTATGCCGCATTTTCATACGAGGAGTACAAAGACTTTGTCCATATTAGTGGTACCCGTGAGTCGACTGTTAGTCTTATCATAAGAAAGGTTGAAAACACCGACTTTGGTTTTATCTTGACTGAAGAAGTGCCAAATACCTGTTCAATTAGCTTTAGGTCCCGCACGGGAGTTGATGTTGCTCAAATGGCGCAAGAGTTGGGCGGAGGAGGGCACAAAGGAGCCTCTGGTGTGTATATGCAGGGAGTTGCCTTTAGCCAGGCTTTAGAGAAAACCCTTGAAGTATGCAGAAAATACAAAAACAAAAACTAACTATCGCAGGCCTCCTATTAGGCATGATTTTAATCTTTGCTTTTTTTATGCGTGTGTATCGCATAGACTTTGCATTGGGTTTTTACTTTGATCAGGGAAGAGATGCGCTTACCATCTGGGAGTTGATTCACAATCACAAGTTTTTCTTAATTGGCCCAACAACTGGAATTGCAGGTATTTTTAGAGGTCCATTTTACTATTATTTAATTGCACCACTTTATTTAGTTGGAAATGGGAATCCAATCTACCCATCAGTCTTTTTGTCATTAACTTCAGTTGCAGCTTTGGCCATGCTTTACAAGCTAACTCGTAAAATCATCGGTGCTCCCGGTGCACTTATGGCTGCCTTGATTGGAGCGGGGTCTTTTTATATTATTTTGGCTTCTCGTTGGTTATCTAACCCAACACCAATGCTGCTACTGTCTATGTCACTAATTTACGCCATGTACTTAGTAATGGAAGGCAAAAAATGGGCATGGGTAGCAATTGGCTTTATTGCAGGCACCTCTCTTTTTCACTTTGGGAGTTCAGGAGAGTTTTTCTACTTTCCAGCGCTTTTGATTTTCTTTCTCTGGCAAACAAAACCTTGGTCAAGGCAAAGGAACCTACCTTCCCTTACAATTATTGTTGCTGCTGTTCTTGCCTTTTTGTTAACTGCAGCGCCACTGGTGCTGTTTGATTTTAGGCATGAACATATTTTGTGGAACAACGTGAAAGCGTTTCTTTTTGAAAAGGGGAGTTTCAAGGGGAACTTTATGGATGTTTTGCGAGTTCGTTTTGACTTTTATTACTCAGTTTTTGCAAGCAAGCTTTTTGAGACACGAAACACACGGGAAATTGTATTAATGATTGTTCCATTGATTGCGATTTTGACTCAAGCTAAAAAACTACTTCGTAACAAATACTTTCTTGCCGTTTTAATTCTTTTCTTGTCACCCATTGTGGGGCTTTTGTTTTTTCAAGGGAATGAAGGAAACATCTATGACTACTACTTAACAGGCTACTATCTTGTCTTTATTCTACTGTTTTCAGTTGGCCTTGGCATTATTTACAAGTCAACTATCGGCAAAGTATTTCTGATTGTGTTTTTTGTTGTTTTTTTACAAACAAACTTATCAATTACCTTCTCTCGACTAAACGACAACGGAGATGGGGAAAACACCGTTATCTTTGCCAACCAACGACTCGCCTTAGATTGGATATACCTTGACGCCAAGGGAGCAGAGTTTAATTCAGATGTCTATGTTCCACCGGTTATTCCTTATGCATATGACTACTTATTAACTTGGTATTCTCAAACGAGAAGTGGTTGGGTACATAATGGAGAGCTGTCACGACTCTACACACTGTATGAAGAAGACCCACCACACCCTGAGCGACTCGCTGCATGGAAGAAACGACAAGAAGGAATTGGAACTGTTCTTTATGAAAAGAAATTTGGTGGCATAACGGTCCAGAGACGAGAACGAATACCTCAAAAGACCAAATGAAAAAGCACACACTTGTTTCAAAGGTCAAGGCATTTTGTTTTGCTCACAAAACGATACTCTTAATCGTTCTTCTTGGGCTCTTTTTAAGAAGTTACAAACCACTAGAGTTATTTATGTACAGTCATGACCAAGACTTATTGTCTTGGTTTGTAAAAGACATAGTTACCAATCATAACCTTCGTTTAATTGGACAAGAGACTTCAGTTCATGGAGTTTTCATCGGTCCGCTCTGGTACTACCTAGCAACACCGTTTTATGTATTGTTTGGTATGAACCCCGTCGGTGGGCTTCTCTTAGCTATCCTTACTGGCGTTTTAACGGTCGCAAGTATTTATTATGTGTTTGCCACAGTTTCAAAACGAAGTGTTGGTTTGCTGGGAGCACTTCTGTATGCCGTGTCTTTTTACTCAGTCATGACTGACAGAGAAGTGGTACCTACCACTCCTACTGTTTTGTGGTCTGTCTGGGCCTTCTATGCTATCCATTTGTTTTTACAAAAACGTTACAGACCTGCCATTGTTCTGTCAGGTGTTCTCACTGGGTTAATTTGGCACATTAACATGGGACTGGTCTTAATTATTCCGATCATTGGTATGTCCTGTCTTGTTTCACTTTCAAGTGAGAAAAAAATAAAACACGTTCTAAGTCTTTGGAAAAGTATTGTAGTAGCTTCTGTTTTTGCCGTAATTATACTTTCGCCATTTTTGTTGTTTGAAGTGCGGCATGGCTTTGTTCAGACAAGAAGTATCTTAACCTCTTCAAGTACCGCCGCAACTCAATCCTTTATGGAAAAACTTGATCGAACAACTACTCTTGCTTCTAAAAATATTATTGGTTTTACATGGGGACCGTACATCAATTTGCCTGACAAATATCCTTTGTTTTTGATATTTGCGCTTCTGTTTTTACTTATTTATACAAAAAAAATAAGTAAAACTCTTGGAGGCTTTGTTTTATTTTGGTTATGTCTATATCTGGCTTTCTTCAGCTTCAATTCGTTAAACCTTTCTGAGTACTACTTAAATGGAATGCTTGTTGTTGAAGTATTTATTTTAGCAACTGTCTTTGTGACATTAATTGAAAGTAAACAACTGCGCACTCTTGGAGCAGTTCTTTTACTTCTTTTTGTTGTTACAAATATGATTCGACTATTTACCTTGCCAATTAACAAAAGTGGATATGTTTCTCGCAATGCTCTTGTTCAATTTATTAAAAACGACGCTGCCAAACATGGGTATCCTTGTGTCTCAGTAAGCTACATTACTGAACCTGGATTTAACATGGGATATCGGTACCTTTATTACATAAACGGACTGCATGTAAACCAACCTTCAAGTCTTGCGCCAGTGTATACCGTTGTTTTTCCTCACAGCAGAGTTGACCGAATTGACAAAAGCTTTGGGGCGCTAGGACTTATTTACCCTGATTACAACCGGTATAAGCCTGAAGAAGTCACAGTTTCCTGTAGTGGGCTAGACGCTAACCTCACGGACCCATTATTTGGGTATGTGCAATAAAGATACCCTGGCACTTGGCCAGGGTAATTGCCCTTATAGAGGGTATGAAACAAGAACCGGTTCTTCGTAATGATACTCAAGAGAGAGTGTTGCGCCTGGTAACACGTCGAGTTGAATATCGGCAAGTTTTAGAAACTGGCCTTTACCTGGCTTTTCAAACTGTATTGAAAAACAGCTCACCTTCCCGGGGGTCTTTGTGACCTCGTCTTTCTCGTAGTTCATACCATAATAGTAGGCCACACTTTTGTTATTAATGTGTGCATTGTACGCCCCAGCCGTAATGCTTATGAGGTGAAAAGTGACAAGTAGGTTTTCCCTCAAGGTGTAATAGATGCGCTCATTTGTACCGATTGAGCCATCCCCAAAAAGGCATGGTTGGGACTGAATAATGGTTTCGCCCACACGCACAACCTTATAAAACGCTCCAGACCGTTTCAACTTCTGTTTTGCCATACTACTTTTTCTCCTTTAAGTTACTGGCAGACTATTATACTAAGAAACCCTATAAAAGTACAAATCTCAGGGTTTGTTTGCGTAAGGGCTCCCCTGTACAATAAGGGATGGCTAAAGTGACCAAACCGTATCTGTCTGTTGTAATTCCCGCGTACAAAGAAATTGGAAACCTAAAACTTGGAGTTCTTGACCTGGTTCATGATTATTTGGCCAAGCAAGACTATACCTGGGAGGTCTTAGTTGTTGATGATGGCTCCCCTGACAAAACAGCTGACTATATTGAAAAAATAATAGCAAAGTGGAAAGGTTTTTCTTTGCTTCGTGAACCTCATCGAGGAAAAGGAGGAACAGTTATCGCTGGAGTGCTTGCGGCTAGCGGTGAGATTGTTTTATTTACCGATATGGATCAGGCAACTCCTATTAATCAAATTGAAAAATTTATTCCCTTATTTGCCCAGGGCGCTGATATTGTCATTGGTTCTCGAGCCGGTAGAAAAGGAGCACCATTTTCTCGCAAAGTTATGGCCTATGGCTTTCAAATACTTCGTACTCTTATCTTGCGTCTACCATACACTGATACTCAATGTGGTTTTAAAGCAGTAACCCAGGCGGCAGCCCAGAAAGTGTTTCACAAAATGAAAGTTTTTGGCTCAGGCACTTCAACTAACGCCGGGGTAACGGCAGGGTTTGATTTAGAAATGTTATATCTTGCACGCAAAATGAAACTTAAAACATATGAAGTTCCTGTTGAGTGGGAACACAAAGGAACAGTCAGGGTTAGCCCAATTCGTGACTCATATCAAGGACTTCGCGATATGATTAGAGTAAGGATAAATGCACTCTCTGGAAAATATAAACTAACTAAATGACCACACTTGTAAAGTTAGCTAAGTCAAATGCACGCTTAACTGTCTCTCTTGTTTTGTCACTCCTGGTTCTTCTAGTTTCAACAGCTCTTCGTTTGTACCACTTAACGATTTTGCCGGTCTTTGCAGATGAGGCTATATACATTCGTTGGGCCCAAGTTATGAAAGCAGAGCCAACACTTAGGTACCTTCCACTGTCTGATGGGAAGGAGCCCCTTTATATGTGGATTTTGATGCCAATCTTTAAGGTAATTTCAAATCCACTGTTTGCCGGTCGCTTCTTGTCAGTTGCTGCTGGAATGGGAACAGCCATAGGGGTAGCCGCACTTGCTTATGTTTTATTTAGATCTAAAAAAGTAACGGTTCTTTCACTGTTTCTTTATTCAGTTAGTCCCTTTACATTCTTCTTCCACAGGATGGCTTTAGTTGATTCCCTTTTGTCTTTCTTTGGTGTGTGGGTAGCCGTTTTTTCTTGTCTTACAGTAAAAAACATTCAAAGAGGTGGAAGATCATTTGATTTTCCTATTGCCACTGGTGTTTCATTAGGGCTTGCTTGGCTTACTAAGTCACCTGCACTTTTCTTTGCCTTACTTTCAACAGGTTCAATTATCTTCATACGAAGGTTTAATGTGAAAGTTATTGCGATGTCTCTTTGTGCAATCGTGTTTTCAATTGTAATTGGGTACGGCATGTATAACACCCTGCGCCTTGGACCTAACTTCCAAATGATTGCAAGTCGGAACTTAGATTATGTGTTTCCCGTAAGTCACATACTTGAAAACCCACGTGACCCTTTTATTTTCCATGTTGATCGAGCGCTTGAATGGTTCTTTATATTAGGTCCCTTTACATTGCTTATCTTAGGTTTCCTTTCAAGTGTTGATTTGGTGAAAAAGTACGCTAGAGAAGTTTTGTTTTTGCTAGCCTGGTTTGCCCTTCCCTTACTAGTTGAAGCAGAGTTTGCAAAAGTGTTTACCGCCAGATACGTGTTCTTTACCGTTCCTCCACTTGCGGTCTTAGCTGGTGCAGTTGCCTTGAGCCAGTCAAAGTACATACGGGCAATTTCAGGTGTTGTTATTTTTGTTGGTGTATTTTTGTCTTTGCAAAATATTTTCTTTTTAACAACAAACCCGGCACGAGCATATCTACCGAACGGTGAGCGGTCCGGCTACTTAGTCGAGTGGACTGCAGGAACTGGAATTTATGAATCGTCTCAGTATGTTCGGGAACAATTGGTAATTCACCCTGAGCAAAAAATCGTGATTGGAACTGAAGGATATTTTGGTACCCTTCCAGATGGCCTGCAAATTTTCTTGGAACGAGTGCCAAATGTTACCGTCATTGGAACAGGACTTAACTTTACCGAAGTGCCACAAAGTTTGAAGGACGCAAAGGAGGCTGGCAACAGAGTTTTCTTTGCCGTAAACGCCTCTAGACTTAATTTTAAGAAAGATCCATCAGAATACGGATTAACAACGGTTCTATCTTTTCCTAAAGAGCTTCGAGATCACGATACCCGTGAGTTTGTTCAGTTAGGGGAGAGAGATACTTATTATTTCTTTGAATTGCAATAAAAATGGCACGAAAAAACCGGACTCGTTAAGAGTCCGGCTGTAATACACCTTCATGTATTGTTTAACCAGTACGTGTCACTTGCTGACTTGTCTGGTAAGTCTGCCCATCGAGACCTTTCACCGTAAAGGTGAAGGTAAAAGTCCCAACAGGAACAGAATTGGAATCGGTTTTGTCTCCGTTCCCACCAAAATAGTCGACTGCTGCGTTGTCATGGCCAAAGTCCATGTGCTGCCAGTCCTCTTGTGCGTTGCTCCATATGGCACGGAATGTCACAACTCCTGTTGCATTGTCCACTGAGTTAATTGTCAGTGAAAATGTAGGTTGTGGAACAGGTGTTGCCGTTGGCGGTCCACTTACCGTTACCGTTTGCGGAGACGAATATGTTTGACCATCAAGTCCTTTGACTGTGAAAGTCATGGTATACGTACCTGGGTTGTAGATGTGAGTATGTTGCTCATGTCCACTTCCATTTGGTACATCAAACCCCTCCCCATCACCAAAATCAATGTGCTGCCAATCGGCCAGTGCATTTGTCCAGTCCAGAGTGAATGTCGTTAGCCCACTATTTTGGTCTACCGAATCAATCGTGAGTGAGTATGTTGGCGCTGTTATCGGAACTGGTGTTGCTGTTGGTTGCCCAGTTACAACGATTGGCTCGCTGTCAGTATATGTTTGGCCGTCACGGGAATTAACCGTTAAGGTCATCGTATATGAGCCAGGCGGATAAATATGAGAATCCATCTTGGTGTCTGATGACCCTTGATAATCCACATAAGAATCTCCGTGCCCAAACGAAATTCTCTGCCAGCTGTCGACAGGTGCATTTGTCCACGCTGCCGTGTACATAACAAAGCCTGTTACCGGATCAACTGAGTTTAATGTCAACGAAACGGTTGGCGCCGGCATCGAAATTGGCTGACTTGCCACATAACTTTGCCCATCCTGGCCCTTAACCGTAAACGATAATGTGTACGGGTTTTGGCTCGGATTATAGATGTGAGTGTGTTGCTGATGCCCACTTCCATTCGGCACGTCAAATGCTTGTCCGTCACCGAAATCAACGTGCTGCCAGTCGGCGAGCGCATTGTTCCAGTCCAATGTAAAGGTAACAAGTCCGCTTGCAGTGTCTGCACCATCAATGTTTATGCTGTACGTCGGTACAACGGGTGTCGCTGGTGTGGCAGTTGCCGCGGTTGGAATTGTAAATGGCAGTAAGTATGTATATGGACTTCCGTCCGTACCTTTTACTGTCACTGAAATCGTATGATCACCAACGGTGTAGTTACGGGTGACTGTTGTATTAACAGTAGGCCCTAACATATCAAAATTGGCGCCGTCTCCAAAGTCGGTGTGAATGCTATATCCCGGAGCTGCTCCAGTTAAGTCGTAGAAGATTGTTACCTCTCCAGTACTTGCATTCGTTACTGGTGCTTCCAAACGATTAATCGTCGGTCCGTGCATTCGTCCACCACAGTTGTTGTCGTGGAAAACTTCTACACTTTCAACGTTATCGTTAACTGGATAATTGTCATTCATGACACTATTGCCAAAGTTAGGATTACTTGCGGTAAGGCAGGTAAACCCTTCACTGAGATTTGCATTACGATACAAAACAACTGACCAGCCAGGAGTTACCCCAACAGATGTCACTGCGTTTTGCAAATAATCTGGCAAGTTTCCATTAAACGGATCATGAACCCCCCACTTGGTGCTGTAATAGTTTGGATCAGTCCAGAAGGTGATTGTGTCACCGGGGACAGTACCAAGATATGCACCACCGCATGTTGTGTCATGAAACACGTTTACCGAAGAAATTGTGTCAGTCATTGGACTGCCATCGTCCCAATAGGCACTGGAAAGATCATAATAGGTTGTTACCAAGCATTTATGAGTTCCACCACCATTTACGTCTTTTGCAACAATCATTGACCAACCACCATCAAGTTCTAGACTGCTTGTTTTGTCGTTCAAATAGTCTGGAGTATTAAACCAACCATTAGTTGGATTGTCCCAGCCATATTGTGTACCACCTTTGTTGGTGTTTTCATAGATATCTACAGCTGAATTGCCTGTCTGGGGAGCGGGTGTTACCGTTGGCTGTGATCCAGTACTTGGTTGTGGCTGATTTGCTGGAACTGTAAGATCAGAAGCGAGTCTTCCGCCACCACCTAGACGCCCATGACCTGCAAACTGAACATTAGGATTCGAATTTGACTCACAATCCCCAGTACCAATACAGACGAAATCGCTCGGTAGCCACGTAAAAACGTAGTTTCTGGGAGCTGTGATAGGGTTATGATTTGAATCTTCGCCTAGGTAATCGGTAAAAGCGAAATGGTCGTACTCGAATGGGCCG
>CAYQUL010000029.1:7361-10255 GCA_964420735.1 uncultured Gammaproteobacteria bacterium | reverse complement strand
GTCAATCCAAAGGTGATCAATAGCACCAAGATAGGCGTATTTTTCAATTTCACGCATCGCAGTACTTGTAACAGAGTCCTCACGAGATCTATACGTATCAGCAATTATTCTTTTCATAAAGTCGGAAAGCTTTTCCCGGTCAGTTACCTTCTCCATTTCTTTTTCAATACGAATGCGGGACGCATCATCAAAGGGAATAATGTGAGACAGCCCAACCCCAAGCCGTTCATAATTAGGCAATGCCTCGTCGGCCGCCCAGGAGGCAAGCATCATATAGTCAACTTGTTCATTCAGTTTCCGACTTATCTCTTCTTTAACGCTCTCTCCAGAGAGAATTCTGCCACGAAGCTTATAAACGATTTCACGTTGTTGGTTTGCTACGTCATCGTACTCAACAAGTCGCTTACGTTGATCAAAATGAAACCCTTCAACTTTAACTTGTGCTTGCTCGATTGATCGAGTAACTAATCCATTTTGAATAGGTTGATCCTCAGGAAGTCGCAATTTATCCATGATGTTTTTTATTTGCTCACCTCCAAAAATGCGCATCAGGTCATCTTCAAGGGACAAATAAAAGAGGGTAGAACCGGGGTCACCTTGTCGGCCGGCTCGACCACGAAGCTGATTATCAATACGACGACTTTCGTGTCGTTCAGTTCCAATAACATGCAATCCTCCTGCGCCAACAACTTTCTCGTGGGCTGCTTTCCACGCCACATATTCTTTTGTTTTCTTCCACTTTGTATCATCTGTTCCTTCAGGCCTCTGTGGTGGTGTTCCCCCTAAAATAATATCGACTCCACGACCTGCCATGTTTGTTGCAACTGTTACCGCACCAGGCTTTCCAGCTTCTGCTAAAATCATTGCTTCACTTTCGTGGTTTTTAGCGTTTAAAACTTGGTGGACAATCTTTTTTCGAGTCAAAATTTGACTGATAATTTCATTCTTTTCAATAGAAGTTGTACCAATTAGGATTGGCTGACCTTTTTTATTTCGCTCAAGCACTTCATCAGACAATGCTGAGTACTTTGCGTTTACAGTCTTATATATGACATCACCCGCGTCCATACGAATATTTGCTCGATGGGTTGGAATAACGACAACGTCAAGGTTATATATCTTTTTAAATTCACTTGCCTCAGTTGCGGCGGTACCGGTCATACCAGAAAGTGCTTCATACATACGGAAGTAGTTTTGGAATGAAATAGTTGCAAGTGTTTTACTTTCTTGCTGAACTGCGACACCCTCTTTTGCTTCAACAGCTTGATGCAAGCCATCACTCCATCGTCTTCCAGGCATTAAGCGACCAGTAAACTCATCAACTATAATGACTTGGTTTTCGCGTACAACATATTCTCGGTCTTGTAGATACAGCGAACGTGCACGAAGTGCGTTTTCTATATGGTGAATTGCCTCAAAGTCTTTCTCGTACAAGTTATCAATGCCGAGAATTTTTTCTACTTTCTGTATTCCGTGCTCAGTAAGTGAAGCTGACTTTGATTTTTCATCAATTGTAAAATCGGTGTCCCCATTTAGCTTGTCAATCATTTTCGCAAACGTGTAATATTTTTCCGTTGGTTCACTATCAGGAGCTGAAATAATCAGTGGGGTTCGAGCCTCATCAATTAAAACAGAGTCGACTTCATCAACTATTGCAAAATAGTGGCCTCTTTGCACCATTTCTGTTTTTGAACTAACCATGTTATCTCGAAGATAATCAAATCCAAATTCATTGTTTGTTCCGTAAGTAATGTCAGCCGCATATGCTTCCGCTCTTGTACACGGCTTTAGGTGCGCAAGGCGCTCGTCTCCGTGGCTGTCGTCACGGAACTTGGGGTCAAAAATATAACTCTTTTGTTCCCCTGCAATCACGGCAACGGTCATTCCCAATAAATGAAAGGTTGGGCCATTCCAACCAGCATCACGACGAGCCAAATAATCGTTAACGGTGACCAAATGTGCCCCTTTGCCAGTTAATGCTCTGAGGTAGAGAGCCGGAACTGCAGAAAGAGTTTTGCCTTCCCCTGTTTTTTGTTCACTTACTTTCCCGGTAAACAGTGCGGCAGCTGCAATTAACTGCACGTCGTAAGGAGAAAGCCCTAAGGCTCGACTACTTGCTTCACGCACTAAAGCAAATGCTTCAGGTAAAAAATCATGCAGTTTTTGGCCCGTCTCGAGATCCTTTTTAAATTGTGCAGTTTTTTTGGCAAAATCTGCATCTTTATATTTTTTTACTTGAGCCTCAAAGGAAGACACCTTTTGAATCGTCTTTTTAAGTGTTTCTATTTCTCTGTGATTAACATCTAGTAAATTTTTGAAGAATTTCATACGTGACATTAGTATAGCAGGGCTGATTGTACTGCCACTGACCCCCACGAATCAAGCAGTCCTTTTAATAACTCTTGCACAAAATCTTTAATTTGGAATATGATAGATGTATATGAAGAAACGATTTGTCGCAATACTGTTATTGTTCTTCAGTCTCCCGTTCATTTTTGTTGCTCAGACTCATGCCTCATCTGAAAACCCAAGCACTATATTAGAGTCAGGGAAAACTGTACAAGGTGACTATTTTGCTGCAAACAAAAGTATTCAAGTATTAGGAACGGTAAATGGTGATGTGTACGCCGCCGGTGGGTCAATCATTATTAATGGTGTGGTAAACGGTGATGTCTTGGCGGCAGGTGGAAATATCTATATCGGTGGAATTGTTACAGGTAACATTCGAGTCGCCGGTGGAGAGATTACCGTTATGGGAAATGTTGCAAAAAACGCAACAGTGGCAGGTGGAACAATCACCTGGTCACCTGAGGCTAAAATTGGCGGTAGTGTATTGGCTTTCACCAATAACGCGAGTCTATCGGGTAAAGTTGGAAAAGATGCGCGCATCCTTG
>CAYQUL010000029.1:0-7351 GCA_964420735.1 uncultured Gammaproteobacteria bacterium | reverse complement strand
GATGGTGGCAGGTGACCTTACCTACTGGAGTGCTCGAGATGCACTCATCACCAATGGCAGCAAAATTAACGGTCAGACAAACCACATCACAACAAACGCTCAGGCAAAGGTCGAGCAAGGAGCTGAAGAGGCAGGTAGATTTTTCTCAAGTGTTACAACCATTGGAAGCTTTATCACAACACTTGTCTTAGGACTACTAATGATTCGATTCCTTCCCAGGCATGTTGCACGGGGTGAAGAAATCCTTCATCACGAGTTTGGAAAATCACTTTTAAGAGGCATGTTTGGAATGATTGTGATTCCTGTTGCAATTATACTTTTATTTATAACCCTTATCGGTATTCCTCTCGGACTAATGGGAACTCTTGCTTTTGCACTATACCTTTACGTTGCTCGGGTCTTTGCAATCATTGCTCTTGGGGCTGTCATCTTTAGGCTTGCAAAAACCCACGGTGGCTTAACCAAAAGCTTACTTGTAGGAATCTTAGTTTACTATCTACTTTCACTGATTCCAGTATTAGGCGGGCTTATTAAGACAATTGTTTTAGTTGCAGCACTTGGGGCCGCAATGACTAACGACAAACGCACTTGGGCGATGTCAAAAGCTTCAAAGCTTGTCTAGCTATATAACTCCTTTATTTATCACTTGATATTATTTATGACGCATTTACAATTACCCTTGTGGCAAAACACGCAATTGTAGTCAAAAACCTCATTAAAAAATATAACAGTGCAACGGTAAACGCCGTGGATGACGTTAGCTTTATTGTGAAAGAAGGTGAGTTTTTCGCACTTCTTGGCCCCAACGGTGCTGGTAAAACGACGACCATCTCAATTCTTACAACAACGCTCTCAAAAACGAGTGGAAAAGTTAAAATTGCGGGCTTTGATGTTGATCAAAAGGGAAATAATGTGAGAAGTAGCATAGGTATTATCTTTCAAAACCCAAGTCTTGACTTAAATTTAACAGCTGAAGAGAATATTCGTTTTCATGCAATTTTGTACGGACTTTATCCTTTTCGTCCTTCATTTAGATTTATGCCAAAGGAATACCAAACACGTGTGATGGAACTTGCAACAATTTTAGGAATAGAGAAAGAAATTTTTAAACCAATAAAAACCTTTTCTGGAGGAATGAAAAGGAAATTAGAAATTGTTAGGTCCTTGATGCACAAACCAAAGGTGCTTTTCTTGGATGAGCCAACCAGTGGACTCGATCCGCTTTCCCGTCAAACACTTTGGCAATATTTAAAAGAGGTACGAAAGAAAGACAAGACTACGGTGTTTTTGACTACTCACTATTTAGAAGAGGCAGAGGAGGCGGACACGGTTTGCATCATTAATCACGGAAAAGTTGTGGCTCTTGGAACACCAAAAAAGCTAAAGAAAGGTGCAAAGACGCTTGAAGAAGCTTACATCAATATTATTAAACACGATTTTATATAAAGATGCATGAACTAAACGCCATATTTACCATAGCCTATCGAGATTTTACAAAGCTTTTGCGCGACCGCTCAAGAATCATTGCAACCCTTATTTTTCCTGTTATTTTCATTGGTGTACTTGGTGGAAGTCTGCAATCAAATTTGGCCGTAAACGCCGGATATGATTTTCTGGCCTTTATCTTTGCAGGGGTGTTGGGTCAAACGTTATTTCAGTCCACAGCAAGTGGCGTGATTTCCCTTATTGAAGATCGCGAAAATGACTTTAGTCAAGAGATATTTATTTCTCCAATTTCTCGCTACTCAATTATTATTGGGAAAATCCTTGGTGAATCGATGGTAGCTCTGACTCAACTTATTGGAATCATTGGGTTTGGTCTGCTTATTGGAATTAACATTAATTTGGCAATTCTTATTAAACTCATTCCATTTTTCTTAATTGTCTGTATGTTTGGTGGGGCATTTGGAATATTTATATTAAGTAACTTAAAAAGCCAACGAAGTGCCAATCAAATTTTTCCGTTTGTTATTTTTCAACAATTTTTCTTGGCGGGAGTCTTTAGCCCAATCATTAACTTGCCACCAGTTTTGTTTGTGCTTTCTCGGATTGTCCCAATGACCTACGCCGTTGACTTGGTTCGCAGCATTTATTTTATTGGTGACCCTGCATACGACAAAATTGTAATCTTCAACACCGGCATCGACCTTGCAATTATTAGTGCATATTTTCTTGTTTTTCTCTTTGTGGGTACCTACTTCTTCATTAGAAATGAGCGTAATCGGTAATACTTGAAATAAGGTAACTCGAGCAGTATTCTTTGACTATGAAAGCAAAACAAAACAAGCACAAAGTTTTGTACCGTTCAACTACTGACAAGGTAATTGGTGGGGTGTGTGGAGGACTTGCAGAAGCCTTTGGCATTGATGCAATTATTGTTCGACTGATCTTCTTGATGGCATTTGTTTTTGGAGGAACAGGATTTGTCTTGTATCTTATTTTGTGGATAGTAATTCCAACTGAAAAAAATCTCACTAAGTCAGTAAATGACACAATTCATGACAACTTTGAAGAGGTAAAAGAAACTGCTTCAAACTTTACCAAACAAATTAAAACAGATGACAACAACAAAATGTTTTTTGGCTTTCTTGTAATTGGAGTTGGGGTTATCTTCTTAATGAATAACTTTGGCTTTAGGTTTATCAATATGAGCCGTCTGTGGCCAGTCTTTGTTATTGCTTTAGGGTTCATGATGATTTCGCGAAAAAGATGAGAAAAGGCTTTGGTGGGTTTATTGTACTTTTAATCGGACTATTGCTTCTGGCAAACACTACTGGATTTTTAAATTGGAATGTTTGGAGTGTCCTGTGGAAGTTCTGGCCACTTTTTATCGTTTTTGCTGGAATTGAAATGCTGCAAATATCGCAAAAAGCAAAGGCTCTCATTTTTCTTCTGATTATGATTATTGTTGTGTTCTTTGTAATTGGCTTCTTAAAAGACGCAAGCGTTTTACCTGTTAACGAAGAGATTAACCCTGAGAGTTTTATGGTTATCCCCACATAAGCTAAGAGCAAACAAACAACGCTGACAATTCTGGGTACAAGGACTCTACACTCGTAAAGTGTTTTTTAAGGTCTTTTTCAAATGCATCAGCGTCTTTACGTTTTTCTGCATAATAAAGCCGATTAAACACAGCCAAGCCTTGCGGCATAAGTACCCGGTGAACGTTTTCTAAAAACTTAAAGGACTCAAATTGTTTAGGGAATGAGTCCCCTACATAGGTATCGATACAAACTAAATCATACTGGCCAGCGTGTGCTTTTTCTAAAAAGTGATATGCGTCTCCGATGACTACTTCCACATTAAGGTTAGCCAGTCCAAGATAGTCATTCCCCAGGTCAACAATTGTCTGGTCGATATCAACACCAACAATTGTGGCCTCTTTCCAATTCTCACGAACAAGTCGTGCAATTGAACCACCACCCAACCCTAAAATTAATGCTTTTTTTACCTGGTGATCTTTTTTTATCCGATCAAGCGCGTATTTCCAGATAGTCCGAACAGGTCCACCAACTTGCCAGAGACCACCTCCCATGATCTGATACCCAAAGGTAATGTCCCACTTTACCGTTAACTTTCCGTTAACAGGAGACTCAACTTCTCGAAAAACAATTGAGCCATCGTGAAAAAAATGTTTCAAGGACGCCATGCTGCTATTGTAACAAAAGAGACTCAAAACACATTTTACTTCGTTCTTTATTCGGGTTAAACTTATTCTTATGACACCACTGGCAGAACTACTGCGACCACAACAATTATCTGACTACGTAGGTCAGGATCATCTTGTTGGTGAGGGGCACATTATCCCCTCCTTAATCAAACAGTCACGAATCACAAACTTTTTTCCTTCACTTATTTTCTGGGGACCACCAGGAGTTGGCAAAACAACGCTTGCCAGAATAATTGCAAAAGAACTTAATCGCACATTCTTTGAATTTAGCGCAGTGAGCGCCTCAGCCAAAGAAATTGCGGCAGCTCTTTCAACAGACGACATCCTTCCACCAATTGTGTTTATCGACGAAATACACCGCTTTAACAAAGCCCAGCAGGACAAACTGCTTCCACTTGTCGAAAAGGGGTCGATGGTTTTTATCGGTGCAACCACAGAAAACCCCTCTTTTGAAGTTATTCGTCCACTTCTTTCTCGCTCTCGTGTCATTGTTTTAAAAGAGTTAGATCGAGGACTTGCCGAAACAAAACGGTTATTAACTGAAGAAGCAGCCCTGTTTTTACTGCGTTCCTCAAACGGAGATGCACGAATTCTCTTAAACGTGCTTGAAATTGCAGCAAGCATTACCAGAAAGAAGAAAATTGAAGTGTCCGACTTAGAGCAGGCTATGCAGCGAAAAAGTATTGGGTTTGATCGTGAGGGCGAAGAGCACTACAACACCATCTCCGCTTTCATTAAATCAATGAGGGCATCTCAACCAGACGCAGCGCTTTATTACCTCTCTCGAATGATTGAGGCAGGCCAGGACCCACTCTATATCGCCAGACGGATGGTTGTTTTTGCATCAGAAGACATTGGAATTGCTCAGCCAACAGCATTAGTTGTTGCAAATGACGTCTTTCGTGCGTGTGAAACAGTCGGGTACCCCGAGTGTGCAATTAATTTGGCTCATGGAGTCACATACCTTGCCTTAGCCAAAAAAGACAGAAGTGCGTACGAGGCCTATCAAATGGCGTTGGCTGACGTTCGCAATTTTGGTAACTTACCGATTCCCCTTCACGTTCGAAATGCACCCACAGACCTGATGAAAAACTTAGGATATGGAAAGGGATACGACATGTATGACAAGACAAGTTACTTGCCCGAAAGGATTGCAAATAAAAAATACTTTGAAAAGAAGGAGTAAATAGCTTATAATTTCATTCACATCGAAAAGATGTGTTTGTGATCTTTACATTTTCTTGGTAAAGGGAGTACAAATGGTCGAGATTTATGAGACGAGGGACAAAGTTACGAGACGAGTCTACCCTTTATTGGGTGAAGAACAACCAACCCGTTTACCGTTTACTCATACCGTTGTTGTAAACATAAGGCGAGAGCCCCTTTTGGTTTTATCACCAAAAGAGAAGTCAATTGCACTTGTGTGGGACACTGTTGCACTTGAATATATTGCATACATCCCAACCGAGACCGACGAGAAGACCATTATCCAAGCCGTTATCAACATGTTTGGGGAATGGAAATGCGACATCAATGTCCATGTTATCTGGGAGGACCAAGAGGTTTCATGAATACCACGCCACTTGTCAGGGAACTGATGGATATTGCGATGTTACCGGTTTCAAACACTGCCACCCGTGCAAAATTTATTGCCCGAATTCGAGATGGGAAACTTACACGGGAACAAAACAAACAGAATCACGTTTGTGTTTACTTTGTTCCGGTCAAGTGGGAAGACAATCAATTTAAGATTCTGATTGGACTCCACATCAAGGCCAATATGTATCTGGCACCGGGAGGACATGTCGACTTTAGTGTCAAAGACCAACGGGACGAACGCTGTGTTGAGGCTCTAAAACGAGAATTTTTTGAGGAGTTTGCCGTTAAGCTTCCCGAAAACTTTAGTCCAAATCCATTTTGGGTTACGGTTACACACGTTAAAAACAGGGACTGCAAAGTTCACTTTGATATTTGGTACGTCATTGACGCAAATGGAATAACCCTGGGAGAAAATCCCGAATTTGACCATGTGCTTTGGCTTACCTTTGCAGAGTCTCGCAAACGAATTGCTGATCCCGCTTCAATTGAAGCGATGAACGTTTTGGAGAAAAATGTTCAAACACTTGTTACTCGTTTTTAGGTATGGCCCGGCTTTTTACAAAGCCGGGTTATTTTTTAAAAGTTATTTGTGGGTTACAATTGATGGATGTTCTTGCTTCCAACATTTACCTTAGCCCTAATTACAGGGTTAACCAGTGGTGGTTTTTCCTGTCTAGCCGTTCAGGGTGGACTTCTGACTTCTTCACTTTCTAAAATTCCTCAAAAAGGATTGGGACTTACCTCTTTTCTTCTATCAAAAACAATAGCCTACTCACTTCTTGGTGCAGTTCTTGGGGCCTTGGGTGGAGGGTTTAACATTAGTCTTACAGTACAAGGTTGGTTACAAATTGGAGCTGGTGTCTATATGCTTGCAAGTGCAGCAAATTTATTAAATCTCCATCCCATTTTCAGATACACTGTTATAGTGCCTCCAAAGTTTTTATATAAAATTATTCGACTTGCACCAAAAACAGAATCAATCATTACTCCTGGGATAATTGGTGCCTTTACAGTTCTTCTTCCCTGTGGAATCACTCAAAGTATGATGATTCTTGCCCTGTCTTCAGGAACGGCCATAAGCGGTGCAATTATCATGGGGTTGTTTACCATTGGAACACTTCCACAATTTATTGCAATTGGCGCCACAGCATCTGCCCTTTTATCAAAACTGGCATTCCGAGTTGGAGGTGCAGCAATTGTCGCCTACTTAGGGCTGGTTTCAGTTAATACCGGTCAAATCCTCAGAGGTTCACCACATACCGTTCAAAATTATGTCTATGCACTCCACCTATCAAACACTGCACGGGCTTTAGCCCCTGAAAGTAATGGAGTCCAGGAGGTTAACATTGCAGTTTCAACAAATGGATATAAAACATCTTCACAGACGTTGCGTGCTGGGGTTCCAGTCCACGTCACGTTGTCATCAGTTGGTACCCAGGGCTGCGCCCGGGCATTCTCAATTCCGTCTCTTGGAATAACCAAGGTTTTGCCTGCGACTGGCGAAGATACACTTACATTTACCCCAACCGAGAAAGGGCTACTGACCTATTCATGCAATATGGGCATGCACGTTGGAAGCTTCGAAATAATATAAGATATGATATAATTTCCCATTGAGTTGAAAAGGAGACGTTTTGAGCGTAAAAATCTTTGCAGGGAACCGCAAATATAGTGAAGTGTTTCCAAAACACCTGAAACGAGGCCTCACGTTCTATAACTTGACCCAGGCTAAAGGGGCTCGCGTGTTAACTGGAAAATATCCTACCAAGAGGCAGGAAACTATTTCTTTAACCGATCTGTCGACAAAAGAGGTTGTCGTATTTTCCCTTGCAGGAGAAAATTCTTGGGAATCAAATCTTGCCGCGGACGTGGCTACACAATACACAAACGCTATTGTTATTCTGGAACGATGATCGTTTAGGCACACAACTGTGTGCCTAAATTTTTCGTAGTTTTAGTGGAAAAAGCTAATAGGTGTTAATACAAACAATTTTAAATTCCTCACAACTCTTTAATATGTCTGAACAGAAAGTGTAGGCAGTTCATTATACCTTCCACCACCATCAGTCACCCAGATATCAA
>CAYQUL010000028.1:2942-10741 GCA_964420735.1 uncultured Gammaproteobacteria bacterium | reverse complement strand
GAAGCCGCATTTCAACCCTTTTTGTTTTAGCTTCCCGCTCTTGTGTTTCTCGTGTTCCACGATACACGTCTTTCATTTCAAGTGGCTCTCCTGGGGTTAACTCACCTGAAAAGGTCTTGCGGGGTCTGGCAAAAATTTGGTCTAAAAATTCTTTTTTAAAGGGGTTAACAATTTCGCGCTTAGCAGTCTCCGCGTTTTCTTTAACGGATTCGCGCAAGATTTCGAGAGGGTTTGCAGTGAGTATCTTTTTTTGATTACTCATACAGCCAATATTAGGCCTGTGAAGCTAAGAATTCAATCGCTTTTCTTTTTGTTAAAATTGACTGTACCATCGATATTTGTGATTCACGGTCAGTATCACTTTTTTGCTCAGGTAATTGGGCAACTGCCATAAAGTCAGTTACATCTTGTTCAGACACGACAATCTTCTCCTCAGCTGCAAGTTTCATCAAAGACAACTCCATTTTAAGAGTGTTTTCTGCTTGACCTTCATATTCAGCGCGAAGCTCTGGTGCAGTCTTTTTCTGTGAAGCAAGAAAGTTCTCAAGTGACATTCCAAGCTTTTCAATCCGTGAAAGCAAGTTGCTGAGTCGTCCGTTAGCTTCCTCTTCAACCAAAATGTGAGGAACTTTAACATCAATTGTTTTTCCAAAAGCAATTAAAGCAGCGTTTTGCTTTTCGTCAACTGACGCCTCTTTAGAAAGCGCATTAAGTGCTGTCGCTACATCTTTTTTGTAGTCACCTAACTTAAACTCTGGAATTTCGCATGTTGTAGCAAGAACTGTCCACTCTTCTCCTTCGTGAGCATGAAGGAGTTCAAAGCGTGGGTAAATTGCTGGGCGAATATTGTGCTCTGTTATGGCCTTTGCCAAGTGAACAGGAAGAATACTAGAAAGAGCTCGCTCAAGGAGCTGATCTGCTGGCAAGTGGCTCATTAAGCGATCTAATGGAGCCTTTCCAATACGAAACCCTGGTACAGTTACAGACCTCCCCATCTCAAGTGCAGTTTTCTCTCGAGAAGCAGAAATTTCTGCCCAAGGCACAGCAAAAGTGATTTCAACCGTTCCATCGTCTTTTCTAACAAGAGGTTCGTGCGTGTGGTCGTTGTGTTCAATTTGTCCTTTGTCTGATTTCTTTTTTGTAGCCATGAGAGGGATTATAACACAAAAAATGTGCCTGATGAAACAGTGAAGTCGTAACTAAAACAGAAGGCACACTGAGCGCCAGTTATCCTTTGTGTTGGGTAATGCGAACAGGAGCTGGTTTGTATTGGGAACCCTGGCCAATAGGTTGACGGCCAGCATTATTGCCAAACCTACTTTGTGCTTTAAAAGCTGAAACCTGGTTTTGGCCTCCCTTATCTTTACTGTATGATTTTGGTGAATCTGAATTTGAGTGTGACATAATTATTTTTTCATTAACTGTTGAACAAAAGCTGAAATTAAGGTGAGTACAATTGATGCAATTGCAGCTGTGAAAAATCCATCAATTTTAAATCCTGGAACAATTGATGCTGCCACCATTAGTAACAACACATTAACAACAAAGGAGAAAATGCCTAAGGTTAAGATTGTTAAAGGAAGAGCAATCAACTGAACAACTGGACGAATGAATGTATTAATTACTCCAATAACCACAGCAGCCACAACTGCTGTTCGTATATCAGTTAACACAAACCCTGGTAAAATTGATGAAACGATAAACAGAGAGAAAACTTGAATAACTAATTGAGTAATTACTTGCATAGCCTATTGTACCGTGTTTTTTTTGTAAAATTCAAGATCTTTTAGAATTGCCTCATTCCAGGCAGGTCTTAAGTTGTGGTCGCTACCTGAGTATTGGTTATACTGAATGTCACCACCAAGTTTTTTTAATCGGTTTGCCATGTCTTTAGTCCATATAAATTGAATTGCATCATCAGCTGTTCCTTGCTCAAATTGAATAGGGGCATGAATGTCTTCAAGAAAATACGTGAAACTGTAGTTGTTCACCTCATATACATCTTCAAACTTGGCAAGTTCACGGCGAATAAGTTTTCCACCGTCAGCTGACTCATCGGTGTAGTAAAGAACTGAATAGGGAAAGGGCTTGGTAACCGGTGCCCAAAGGACAGTGGGGTAGACTCCCTTTGTTATGGCTAGCGTTGTTAGGGCAATTTGTCCCCCATTGCTGTGAGCCCAAATGAAAATATTTTTCTTGTCCCACTGAGTCAAAACTTCTTGAGGTAACTTTTGTGTGTTAATTAACTGGAACAAGGCCATTGTTGTGGTATATGTCTGAAACCTTGACTCAAAAATGTTTCCTGCTTCGCCATCAGAGTCGGCATAGCCCAAAAAGTCTGGTGCAATGGTAATGTACCCATTAGCTGCAAAGTATTCACCAGCGTTTTTGGTGCCAACTCCGGTTTGGTAGATACTCTGGTCAACGTATCCACGAAGCATCACAATTAACGGGTAGGCACCAGGCTCCACTGGGATGTTTATCATTCCAGACGTTTTTTTACTTTCAAGCTTTGAGGGGTTTGCTGCAAAATACATCAAAAACTTTTTTGAAACAAAGGTTGGTTTTTGAGAAATGGTATTTAAAACCTCAATGCGCTCACCAATTTTAGCGTTTGCTTGAAGGGAAGGAATTGAGTAAACGGCAAGTGGTGTTGGTTTTGGGGTCGAGATAAGTTGAGTAATGACTGAGTCATCTGGTCTTTGAATACCAACGAGATAGGCCACAACCCCAACAAGGAAAGTGACTAAAATGAAAGGAAAAAACTTAAGTGTTTTGCGAACCATACCCTATTATACGCCTCAAATAAAGTGAAAGACTTTAAGAAGTGTAGCTAAACTAAAGCCACCATAAAAAACAATTGCAAGAGCAAGTGCTACTTTGCGAAAAAGGTTAGGACCAACGGGTTTAGGTAACAGTTTGGTGTTAACCCGATACAAAAGACCTGCGTACACAAACATAGACACAGCATTTAAAACAGCTCCAGTTACGACTAAAGTTAGTGGCTCGCTGGAGAAGAAAAGAATAATTAGTATACCTAAAAGAATTTGAACCCAGAGAAACAAGGTAAACAAGAGAGATGACAACTTTGCTGTAGACACCGGGTAGAGGGCAAGAATTACGTTTTCACTAATGATTCGACTAGTTGAGGCAAGCACTCCAAACTGTGTGAAAAACAACATTACGGTTGCTACCACAAGAAAAATAGTCCCTGCTAGTGGAACAAGCAATTCCCCTATGGCTTGTGCCTCAAAAATAACAAAACCTATTCCATTTGGTACGTCAGGTTTCCCAAAGAGCGTGCTGTATGAGAGCAAGCTTAATAAAACCATGGTGACCGCTCCCGTTGTCCAGAAAACAATACCGTGCTCAATATTAATGTTTCTCCACCAACCACCAAAGCGTGCAACGTTTTCTCTTGTTGTCTGAAAGGTTGTGCCGGTTAACTGAACGGCTTCCTTCTTTCCTGAAATAAGAGATGTTATTCGCCCTGAGAAGCTGCCCATACCATATCCTTTTTCTTTGACGTAGAGCGACTGGGTAAGGTTTAAAGTTCCACCTGCTCCGGCATAGGCAAGTGCGCCTAAAAATGTTGCAAATGGAAGCCCAACTGGAAACCAATTAAATCCCTCCCCTTGCCCGACAACACCCGCAAAAAGCATTTGCCAATCAGTAAGTTTTGCGCACACAATGGCCAGAATAAAGATAAATGGCACGCCAATTAAAATAGCACCACGCTGAAAACGTTCTTGTGTTTTATAAACCACCTTCCCTGCCGTTAAAATGAGTCCAATTAACAACAAAAAAGCCACAGGTAGTGCTTTTGAGTATGAAACACCAATAAGGGTTGCAAACAAAGTTGCAGACGAGGCGGCAATTCCTGGCCACATCCAGGGAAGCATGGTTGCAAAAATAAACCAAACTGGTGCTACTCTCCCAAACTTTCTGGCAAATCCGACAAAAATACTCTCCCCAGTTACCAGTGTATATCTGGCAATTTCCATGTTAAGAAAAAATTGAAGTGTAATGCCAATTAAGGCTCCCCAGATAAGGCCCAATCCATATTTACTAGCCAAGAATGGCCACAAAATAATCTCGCCACTGCCTAGTCCTAAA
Source organism: uncultured Gammaproteobacteria bacterium (assembly GCA_964420735.1). Lineage (GTDB taxonomy): Bacteria > Patescibacteriota > Microgenomatia > UBA8517 > UBA8517 > CAYQUL01. Next base: position 6,625 of record CAYQUL010000028.1, on the reverse strand, counting down.
CCAAGCAGAATAAAACTTGGACCAATTAATTTTGTGAAGCGAGGTGCCTTTGGCAGTTGAGCCTTTTTAAGTGCAGGAAGATTCATGTATCATCTAGTTTAGAGAGTTAAGCACCCAATTTGCAATTGCGGTTCTTAACGCCTATAATCCAAGCAGATCGATTAGCTTTTTTAAGGAGAGTCCGGAAATGTTAGATCAAAATGTCACGGCAGCGTATTTAGCGAAAAATGGTTGGGACACACAGCCACTGTTTGCAGGGTCACCCGCACTCAATGGTTTAAGCGATGATCCATTTTCCTGTTTGCCATCTGACGCTGAACTGATGATTCTGATGAACGATGGTGCGTCTATTCGCACGACCGCTGGCTCATTTATGAAAGAATTTGATGGAAGGCATGCTGAAGTCCGGGTGATATTTAAAAAGGCTTGTGTAAGTCTTATATACCAGCCGAGGGTCGTTAAAAATTTCCGACAATCTGCTCGTTCTTCTTAATGTATCTCGCCCGGGTAACTCCCGGGCACGTTTTTGTGTTTTTGACTCCAATTTGATATACTATCAGTCCTTGGCAGAGGTCACACTAATTAACCTTAAGGAGATCTCAATGCTAGACAAGCTTGTCAGTAAATTGCCGTTTAAAGGTGCCGAGCTTCCTCTGTGGAAGGAGTTTGGCGTTAGGTCCGGGCAAATACTTGTCATTAAGACACAGGAAGGCCCAACCTACGAGGTGACAACCAACCGGCAATTTTCCAAATTGAAAGGACAGATTCTAGCAAGACGCACAGTGAGCGGAATTTCCATCAAGAATATCGAGACAATTCAGTAATTTTTTAAAAATCCTCTGCCAGGGGATTTTTTTTACTTCAAAATATACCTTCGGAAGAAATAGACCAAGGTGAGGCCGGAGAAAGGCAATACAATTGATTGTACGATGTCATCGACCTTCTGCAAGGCACGTTGCTTTTCAATTGACTCCTTGCACTGCTCCTTTTGCAGTTTTTGATCTGCTTCACTTGGTGCAACTACTCCTTTTTCCATAATCGGCACTGAAACATAGTCACATCGACTTTCCTCATATCCTTGCAATGGATAAGTATCAAAAGAAATAAGTCGTGCACCGGTTGATGCGGCCTTTGCAACTCCCCAAATAAGAAGAACCACACCAATAACAAAGAGTAAATTGGTAAAAATGGCTTTAATCGTTTCAGGTTTCATATAAAATTAAGTGTATCACAAAAAGAATCTGACAACGCAAAAATAACACAAAATAAAGGCGCGACCAGTGTCACGCCTTTAAACCTATATGGAAGTCAACAATAGCTACTTTCTTTCATTTTCAAAATCTTTTTTCACTGATCGGTAAGTAATCCACCCCTGAGCAACAATCATTACTATGGCAAGGAGCATCAAAAGAACAAATTGCTCAAATGGCCCTTTCTGTTGATGTATATAAAAAGCAGTTACAACCAATGCCACAGCTGCAACATTGAGCGGAATAAGCCATATTACACCTAAGCACCCAATCAAGAGGTAAGGTAACTCAGCTATCAGTTCCAAGATTTGGCTTAGCAGGGCCATAACCAAAACTAAAACAGCAACTCCGGCCATACAGACAAGAAAGGGTAGGTTTTCTGCCGCAAATATGACAAGTACTATCCCAATGGCAAACAATTCAATTACACACACAGTGCAACTCCTTATTTACACGTAGCGGTCGAGTGTGCGGCTATAGTATATCAAAATTATTTGTTTTAGGAACACATATGCCAACTTCTGCCATCTTGACTTCGGTATTTCTATGGTTTAAAACTAAAGAAGAATGAACCAAAGAATAGCCGAACCTGTCTCAGTAGCAATGGTCTTTAAAAGTGCAACAGCCCAGGTTGCCCCGGTGCGTGTTTCATGGCGAGGACGAATGTACAAGATCACTAAAATTGGCTTTCACCATACGTTCCGTGATGGGCGGACGCTTATCCATGTTTTCTCTGTTGTAGCCGGAAACTTTTTTATGAGGCTCTCGTTAAATAGTGACCATTTAAGTTGGACTTTAGATGAGATCTCAGAAGGATTTTAAACTAATGGACTTTAATCCTCTAGCTCCTGACGTCATGCATGTTGATATCAATTCCTGTTTTGCAACAATTGAGCAGCAGGCAAACCCAGCACTTCGTGGAAAACCAATTGCAGTTGCTGCATATGCTTCCCCAAGAGGTTGTATTTTAGCGGCCTCATATGAGGCAAAACGAATGGGGGTAAAAACTGGTATGCGTGTTTTTGAAGGCAAAAAACTCTGCCCCTATTTACAGGTTCTTCCCCCTGATGCTCCCAAGTACCGTGCAGTACATTTACAGATGAGGGCAGTACTTGCCCAATACACCCCACGGGTATATGCCAAATCAATTGACGAATTTGTTCTTCACTTTGCCAGTTGTGAATATATGTACCCCAAAGGTCTTACGACAGTTGCTCTTGAGATAAAAAGACGAATTAAAGAAGAGATTGGTGAGTGGATTACCGTTTCAATCGGAATAAGTACCAACAGATTTTTAGCAAAGCAGGCTTCCAACTACCAAAAGCCAGATGGACTAACAACAATTGATATTAAAAACTACAAAGATATTTTTGCAAGTCTTACGTTAACTGATTTAACTGGTATTAAGGCACGAAATGAGGCTCGTTTGCGAGCCACTGGTATATACACCGTAATGGAAATGTTTGAAGCTCCCATCTGGAAATTAAAAGCAGCGTTTTCTGGAGCTCCAGGATACTACTGGTATTTACGTTTAAGGGGTTTGTCCATTGATGACATAGAGTTTGGCCGACGAAGTTATGGCAACTCATATGCGCTTCCCAAGCCCTACGCCACAAAAGAAGAACTTGCACCTATTATTACAAAACTTGTTACAAAGACAACCAAGAGACTTCGTCACGCAGGCTACATTGCACGAGGGGCACATTTGGCTGTTTTGTATACCGATGGTTCCTTTTGGCACAAAGGAGCCGTTTCCAGTATTCCCCTTTTTTCAACCAGTGATATGTATCAGGCGATCATGCATCTTTTTGCCCAGTCTGACCAAAACCCTGTAAGAAATGTTGCAGTATCAGTTTTTAACTTATCTAAAAATGAACACTTGCAACTCTCCTTTTTTACCAACACCTTAAAAACAGAAATGTTAATGAAATCTGTTGACCAAGTAAACGAACGTTGGGGAGACTATGTTGTCTATCCTGCACGGATGGTAACGGCAGGGTCGGCAGTCCCAGACAGAATAGCCTTTGGAGGAGTAAAGGAATTAGAGGAGATTATGACCTAAAAGAGACAAAAACAGGGAGCTATTAGCTCCCTTAAAAACTACTTCTACGGCTGCCTCCTAAAGTCCCAAATTGAAACTTTTAGAAATTTAAGAGTGGAGGGAAGGCCGTGGGATTTGCACCCACCGTTTCCTATAGATGGTGCTTGTCGTGCCTGATAACGCTTATATAGAAAGCTGAGCACGGGCTTACCTTATTAAGACTGAGCTGCGCCCCTTCCCTCCCTGATAACCTCTATTAGGTAAAAGTTATTAGGTAAGGGAGGGTGAGTGGGAGTGGGCAGAATCTAACTGCCCGTTACCTAGAATCTGGTGCTGGTCGAGGGTATAAAGCATGTTTATTTCAGTCAAGCTGAATATCTAGGATGCTTCCC
>CAYQUL010000028.1:1221-2932 GCA_964420735.1 uncultured Gammaproteobacteria bacterium | reverse complement strand
GATAACCTCTATTAGGAAAATGTTATCAGGTATAGGAGGTTGGTTTTAAACCAATCCTAAAAAAAACGACCGTCTACCAAGGTGTCCAGCTGGTATTAGGTGCCGCGTCCTCGTGATGTGACTCTTTACCATTGCCAAGGTCAGAAACATAGTTTCCATCCTTGTCATAGTCCCATGAGATGTGGGTGACATCATTGTACACAGTATGATGTTCGCCTCCAAACTCATTAGGGCTTATTTGGTGTCCATCCATACCGAACGCTTCCGATATCTCATCTGACTTACCTGGTCCGCTCATGAGTACACTCTCCTTTGTAGAGCGTTGACGATGCACGAATCTTATATTAGAGGATTATGAGTGTCAAGTGCGCATTCGTAAACCTGTACTGAAGGTTAGCAAAGGCGGGAGGAATTCCACCTTCCGTCACCTAGTACTGGCGCTTATTCGAAGTATTGGCTAACTAGAATGCAACTGTGAGGGCGTGCCTCTTATGCACCCCTACTCAAGCGCATTATACGCTTCAAGTGAAAATTCCATAGAACAAAATACTACTTACATTGGTGCACCCGGTGGGTTTCGAACCCACGACCCATCGCTTAAGAGGCGATTGCTCTACCACTGAGCTACGGATGCAAAGATATTGGAAACGAAAGCCGTTTGACTTAAAAAACTGATGGGAATTCAGTTCAAAAGGTTTCGGTAGCCACAATTGTACCAAAAAAAGTCTCCTTGTGGTGTCCCTGCTCAGAATCGAACTGAGAAATCATCCTTAGAAGGGATGCGGTATATCCGTTTACCTACAGGGACTTACTTGCGACAACGCTTAAAAATAGAGTTTCTCTTAATAAGAAGCGGCCACTATCCGTTAAGACTGGGGTATTATACCTGTTTCCCCTCTTGTATTTCAAAATTAACTATTTTATTATCCCTGTATCGTTCACGACTTGAATGGAGGTCTCCATGAAAAGCCACGAAACGGTAAAGGGAGTTGCCCTTCTTGTGGCAGAGTTGCCTGAGAAACAAGCTGTACTCGACGCCGCAGATTACGTCGATGCCTTGTTTAATCAGCCCACAGAAGTGCAGGAAGTCGGGGCACCGATGACCACAATAGCACCAGCGGCTCGGCCGCGGCCATCTCGGGCACAAGAGCCCGGGACAGCACATCGCTAAGTGAGAGGTGCAATCGGGTATGGCAAACTGCCATACCCTTTTTTTATACATGAGACACGAAAGAGAACCCATACCCCAAACTGAGCCGCTTAACGGCCCTCAAATGAATAAGTTAATTAGGACTTCAGTTCACACACTTGGAAACTACGAATATACCGAGAACTTTTTTAGACGATACCCAAACGAGGCAAGAATATTGTTTGATGCAACAAACACAGTACCAGGTGACGCACCATGGAGTGAGCGATTCGTTGCACTTGAAAAGCTGTTTTCATTGTGGGGAATTCGAGAGGTTGACGACACGATGGTGAGTGATATCTTAACGCTTGCCTATGACCGGTCTCACACCGACCATTCTGGATGGGCAAACCACACAAGAAAGGTAGCTTCTGTGCGTGCTGGGCAACCAATTGAAATCACTGACCGTGTTAGGTCGATGTTGCCTGAGAAACCTTCATTTAGAGAAACACGTCAGTATGAGGCGTTTTCATATCTTGAGAGTAGCCACAACCCCTTGTCTCACCTTGTTCCAAAAATTGG
>CAYQUL010000028.1:0-1121 GCA_964420735.1 uncultured Gammaproteobacteria bacterium | reverse complement strand
TGATATAAAAATTAAGCCAAAAGTGAGCGATGAACTGTATATGGAAAGTAAAGAATTTCGCTTAATTGACTACCGCTCGGCAGTTAAACACTTTCGTACATCTCAAATGCTTGCCACAGCTCTTAACGCATACCAACAGGCACAGCTTGCGTATTTCAAAGGTTCCCCAAATGAGTTAATTACACAGCGAAAAATAAAGACGCTTTCTGAGGCTGACATCTGGGAAATGAAACGTAAACCTGAAATTAGCAGAAAAATCGATCAATCTCCCCTTACCAAAACACAGAAACAATTGGCTCACCTGTGGTATGAAAGCACCAAGTTATTACAAAAAGGATTTGCATCAGTTGAACTAGATGATGTGTGGAGGCAATATACCCCTGTCTCACAAGAAAATTATTTTGCTCGGCTTTTTGCAGAGGTCTATCCAGATAGCCGGTGGAAGGCGACCAGAGAAATTTCTGCCCCACATGAGATTGTTACAACTCCCGTTACGCTCGCTGGCCTTTCGTACCCAAACATTATTTCCTTTTCCCGACAATTAGCCACTGATACCGTTTCAGGTATTGAGAAAGTTTTAGCAAACGCTGAACAAGAATTTAACAAACGGGTGATTGATATTGGTAACCAAACAGACATAACACAACGGTACCAGATGCTAAACGCTCTTTTTAGAAACTTCCCATGTGGCTTTGATCAAGGAACTTCAATTACAGAAAAATATCAATTTATTCTTGACACCTATCATAGGGTTAGTGATCAAGAAAACTGAAGATACTTATACAGTTACCTTGAAGAAGTAAGGCAATTCCTCTGGAGCGGCTAGCGGGAATCGAACCCGCTCCTAGTCGTTGGCAACGACTCGTTCTACCACTGAACTATAGCCGCAAATACACACTTTTTGTGCCGAGAGTTGGAGTCGAACCAACATCTGACGCTCTTCAGGCGCCCGCCGTGACCACCTTGGCTATCTCGGCAAGAAATAAAAAAAACTTAAAAGGATGATATCAGTAGCAATTATACCTCAAATACTCAGTTGTTGAAAGGTTATCAAAGAGTGTTAAATACCGTGTTGACATTTTTTAATTGCCTAGTTAATATTCCAACATCGTTCGGGTTTA
>CAYQUL010000027.1:5990-11084 GCA_964420735.1 uncultured Gammaproteobacteria bacterium | reverse complement strand
TAGTGCCAAGGGCGGGACTTGAACCCGCACGGGATTGCTCCCACACGCTCTTAAGGCGTGAGTGTCTGCCATTTCACCACCCTGGCTTGTCTAATTTCCAAATTTTACCACATTAGGTTCGTTGACCTGTGTTTTTAACGATAAAGCCCACCAGTAAGGTGGGCTGTTGGTTTTTACACTTCACAGACATTTTGTATGTCACGGTAGCGGCCTACCTTTTCCAGTGTTCCACTTGGGTCCAGTAGCCAAAGACCGTTTGTTTGAACGACTGCATACAGATTAACCTTTTGCTCAAACCAGAACAGATTGCTGATCGCGTTTTTACTTGTGTATACCGTGTTTCTGGTACCACTTACAGCATTTGCCGTCTTAACGGAAAAGCCATCTTTGTTTAGCTCGAGAAAGCTTACAACCGGTAGCTTTTCTGACCAGACACTAGTTAACCCAGAACGAGTGAGCGTTAACGCATATGGGCTATCCAATTGCCTAACTAAAAGTGTGCCACTTTGCAATTCTGAAACAAATAGACTGTCGTAAGACCAGTCAGGTAAATAAGCCGGCACCTCTTGAATTGAGCGGTCCCGCATATCAAGGATGTGTGTTTGCTCGCGGTGAGAAATCGCAAAGTACATATTGTTTTGAGCCCAGTGAAAACTACTATCAGGCTCAAATGGCGCTAAATAGAGACTGTTTTTGGTCGTTATGTTAACTAATACATAACTGTCTCTCCTGGCAATAACGGCAAATTTGCCGTCTGGTGAAACGCCTAGTTTCAATATGTGCTTAAATTTCCTAATTTCCACTCCATAAGCATCGGCAATTGATGCATCAAAGTAACCTTCTGCGTCAGCTTCTGTGTAGCCAACAAGAAAATATGAACCCGTGCTACATGTTATGTCAAAGTTCGGATACCCAAGCATTCCGTCTGTCGACAAAATTATCTGATGAAAATTCACATCATAAAAGTACAACCGATATTGGTTGTCACCAGCTTCTTTTGCTTTAAACACGATGCCTACTGGCACTTGAGCATGGCGCTGTCCATCGTCTTGAGCCAAAACTCCCGTGCATGACAGGAAAAAAACTAACAGGTAAAACAACTTCTTCAAGGTAAACCCCTTTTTGATAGTAAACTTAACAATTATAGGTGAAATAAACCAAAATGACAAGACCTTTTTAAGCAAAGAATAGTTAAAAAGTTGAAATATGTGGTTTAGGCGCTATACTACAATCGATGAACAAAAAGATAGGTATCGCAATTGCAGTAGTACTCCTTGCTCTTGTGGCAGCCTTTCTGCTTGTTTCACGCAAACCACAAACATCGTTTCAAACTACCCAAATTGAAAACACTGTGACGCCTGAAAAAAAGGCAACTCCTCAATCCTTAGCAGAACTTTTGACGGGCTCAGCTCAAGAATGTCGTTTTTCAACTGAAGCTGCCACTGGCACTGTTCATGTAGCTAACCAGAAAATGCGAGCAGACATTGTTACCACAGGGACAGAGTCTGCAACAACACACATGATTACAGATGGAAAAACTACCTACTTTTGGGTTGAGGGCACAGGAACTGGATATAAAATGGCCTTTGACCTGACCAACACAACTGATGCCCAAAAGACACAGCAGCCCCAGGCAATTGATGTTAATCAAAAGTATGACTATTCTTGTTCTGCTTGGGTGACTGACAGTGCAATCTTTGAACTTCCAGCTAACATTGCCTTCACTGATATGTCAAAGCTTGCCGTTCCAACAACAAAAGATAATGCTACAGAGACAAGTACTAAAGAGCAGCAATGTAGTGCTTGTGACGCAGCCCCAGAAAGTTATCGTGCACAATGTAAACAAGCTTTAGGTTGTAACTAACTTCATTTGTTTTGCTTCTTATTCTTCACTTTTAAAGTTACCTAACGAGAAAAACAGAAATACAACTTGTATACTAAACGTATGGCCCGCCTTACCTATCAGCAGTTAATAGATCGTCATCTTGAAATCTTAAAGTCCTTGGAATATGACTCAGGTTTGTTCTCGGCCGCTGGCAAAGACGTTGCCACAGGTTATGACAAAAGTTGGCTACGTGACAATTTTTATGAAACCCTTGCCTTTGAAGTAATAGGTGACTGGGAAACGGTTGAAAAAACAGCAAAAGCTATTTTGAACATTTTCTTAAAGCATGAACAAAAAATTGATTGGGCGATTAAAAACAAGCCACAGGCAAGCTTTGAGTATATCCACGCCAGGTTTCACCCAGAAACATTTAATGAGTTTTGGGAAGAATGGGGGAATAAACAAAACGACGCCGTAGGTTGTGTACTTTACCGAATAGGGGAGCTTGAACACCATCACCACAAAAGTATTGTTAACTCAGATGACGCCAGAAGAATTGTTCAGAAACTGGTGCACTACTTGGCTTCAATTGAGTATTGGCATGACCGTGACAGTGGTATGTGGGAAGAAGATGAGGAAGTCCACGCCAGCTCCATTGGTGCCTGTGTTGCGGGACTTAAGGCTATTCAACATGTTGAGGGAATAACTGTTTCTCATGAATTAATAGAAAACGGTGAAAGGTCTTTGCGGGCGCTTCTTCCCCGCGAATCAGAACGCAAGTTTGTTGATTTGTCTCTCTTGTCCCTTGTGTGGCCATATAGAGTAGTGACTGCAACTGAACGCACTCAAATACTTGAGCACGTTGAGTATCACCTTCGTCGTGCTCGAGGTGTCATTCGATACAAAGGGGACCGCTATTACAATAAAAATGAAGACCAGGTAAGTGAAGAGGCTGAGTGGACGTTTGGCTTGTCCTGGCTTGCCATTATTTATAACCAACTAAACCAAGTTGAGAGGTCACAAGAAGTACTAAAGGACTTAATTGCAATTGATACCGAGCAAGGTTTGCCTGAACTTTATTTTAGTAATTCACCAGAGTATAACGCCAATACACCTCTTGGGTGGAGTGAGTCTCTTTTTATCGTGGCACTGTGTGAGATGAGTGACCGACAAGATGAGAAATAAGATTATTTAAAGAGATGTGAGTGGTGCAGGATTACTGGCAAAGTACCGATATGTTGTTTGCCCGTTTATTGTCTCTTCAGAGAAGATGAATGCCAAGATCGACTCCTCAAAATTTTTAACATAGCCATCAACCTTTAGGGCCTCTTCACTTACCATATATGGTTTTATTGTTTGTGTTTTAGTTTTAATTTCTTTTATCCAACCACCTTCGACAAGCTTTTCATGGGTTACCGGTGCTGGGTCAAAAACGCGAGCAGGGTTAGCTGTGGCTGTTGCAACAAACTCATCTCCAACTAAAAGGACACTCCTGTTGTTAACTAAAATTGCTTTTTTAGCCAAGACTGCTTCTTTTGGGTTAACCAAGGTCCACTTAAGCTCTTTAGGAGGCAGATTGTCTTCTCCTTGGAGTGAGGCGGGTTGTGTTCGCTCCCTGACCTGTGGGTCGTCTATCGACACCTGCTGTGCTGAGTCGTTGGTCAAACTAATTCCATTTGTTCCAAGTTTTACCCCTGACCTTATAAAAACAAGATACCCAATGGTAGACAAGATAATGATAAAGAGTACTATCTGTGCAATTCTCATATCTAACTATACAACACCATTTGCCACAAGTGCTATACTAACGCGTCACACACAAACAAGGAGTACGAGTTGAAACATATCTTGGTAGTAGCACTCTTAGTGCTTACGAATACGGTCCTTCCTCAGGGCCAGATAACAGACAATTGTATTAAAATCGGGCAATTTAGCTTTAGAGGTGATTTATCACTTCTTGAAAACGGCTATTGCGATTTTCGTGATCGATGGATTCCTGGGCTTATAACTGACGTCTCATACCGTCGCCCTGCACCACAACACTCAATAGGGAATGTTGTTTGGTATAACCCTGGTGTTATGGAACAGGTGGCACAAGGAAAAAATATCGATCTTTCACAGTACGTTGATGGAATTGCCTTGATGTCAGTCGGTGACGTAGGCCAGACAGTTTGGCTGAAGCGTCCTGGTGGCTCTTGGGAAGGTCCGTTTATCGTTATAGACTGTTCTGCTCAGTACCATATGTTTTCAAGCGTTTACTATGGTGGTGAGGTTGCAGAAATCGGGTTTAAAACAGCTGAGCGGTGGGGAATGGTACAACTTACGCCTGACGGCAAAGTTGATACCTCAGGTGTCCAGTGGAACCTAAACGACGTTGAGGTTTTTAAAGGGAGTGCCCCACCTGATGCTCAAAGCCAACCTGTTAATTATGTGAGTTGGTGGCAAGAACAAACCAAGTTCACAAACGGTCTTGGGTTTCCCGAGATTATGAATCACTAGAAGTTTTTGTGTGTGACAACACTGTGCCGGGTGGGTGGAGAACTTTCCACTCACCCTTTTTTTGTCTTACAAGCTTTTGTAAATCCAATAAACAGTGGGTGGGGGGCCAAGGGACGAGACAAGTATTCAGGATGAAATTGAGTACCAATAAAGAACGGGTGATTTTGAATTTCAATCGCTTCAACCAACTTGCCATCAGGCGAGACACCCGCAATCACCATTCCATGTTTTTCATACTCGTCTTTATAGTCAATATTAAATTCATAACGATGGCGATGTCTTTCAAAGACAAAGTCGTCAGTATTTTTAAGTTGTTCTTGCATAGGGTTTTGCATCTTCCAGGCTGCACCAGTATCATGCGTATGTCGACTATAAAGGTCGGCTAATTTTGTTCCTTTGGTAAGTCTGCAGCCCCACGCCCCAAGCCTAATTGTTCCCCCATATTGATTGTTTTTCAGTAACTTCTTTTGTTCCTCGATAACGTGAATTACTGGGTGCTTTGTGGTAGTATCAGCCTCCTCTGTGTTAGCGCCTGTAAGTTTTAAAACATTGCGTCCATATTCAATAACTGCCATCTGCATGCCAAAACACAACCCTAGGTACGGAATCTTTTCCTCTCGTGCGTAACGAATTGCCGTAATTTTTCCCTCAACCCCACGCTTTCCCCAACCTTGGGGAACAACTATTCCATGTAAGCCAAGTTCTTTAAGAGTCTTGGCTGCCTTGGAATAGGGAAGCCCTTCTAAGTCCTCGCTATTAATCCAAACAAG
>CAYQUL010000027.1:0-5980 GCA_964420735.1 uncultured Gammaproteobacteria bacterium | reverse complement strand
GGGAACAACTTGATTAATACGTGCACCGTGTTTTAACGCTTCAACCACACAGACATAAGTGTCTGAGAGTGTGTAGTCACCTGTTTTTTGATACTTACCGATGATTCCAATGCGGATGGGTGAAGTTGCCTTTTCTCGTTCAGCAATCATTGCTCTCCACTCTTTCATGTCTTTTTCAGTAAGTTTTATCTTTAGAGATTTTGCGACCATTTCAGGAACATTTTGTTTTTGTAACACAAGCGGTACATCATAAATGCTTGAAACATCAGGGTTGGCGATAATGTGGTCAATGGGGACGCCTGAAGCTAAGTGAATTTTCTCTTTTCTTTTCTCATCAATTTCACGCTCTGCACGAGCAACAATAAAGTCAGGTTGGATGCCAAGTGAATTTAGTGCTTGTACTGACTGCTGCAGTGGCTTACTTTTAAGCTCTCCAATAGAACTTGGCGCAGGAAGGTATCCTACAAGAACAAAAGCAATGTCGTGTGGCCGTTCAAGTTTAATTCGTCTTGCTGCTTCGAAAAACAACAGGCCTTCGTACTCACCAACTGTTCCACCTAATTCAACGATTACTACCTGTGCGTGGTTAACTTTCCCTGCCCGCTCCCACCTCGCAGCAATCTCAGGTGGAATTTGGTGATATGGCTCTACACACTTACCTTTGTAAAACAAAGCTCTCTCTTTTTGTAATACATCCCAATAAATTTGGCCATTGGTCATGTAGTTTTCTCGATAAATATTTTTATTAATGAAGCGCTCGTAGTGACCTAAGTCTTGATCAGTTTCAAGTCCATCGTGTGTTACAAAAACCTCCCCATGCTCAAGTGGGTTCATAGTTCCTGCATCAATGTTTAAGTACATATCACACTTAACCAAGGTGCTTTTAATACCGCGGGAGTTTAAGAGAAGTCCAAGGGAGGCAGCGGTAATGCCTTTACCAAGGCCGCTTAAAACACCTCCAGCAATTATTATATATTTCACTTTTATAACTAAAAAATAACCCCTGACAGAATAGCACTTGATGTGCTTTTCCTGTCAAGGGTGAACTGTCTACGCACTGTCACTTAACAGCTTTCCCCGCATAAAACTGGTGAGCGTTCGACTCACACCAGCTGCACTGCTTTTTACTGCAGAAAAGCGTCGAACTAAGTCGTCAAAAGACTTTTCATCAGTCAAGCGAATCTTCTTGGCGACATATGCAGTCTTGTTGCCTCCCCGTACTTTGGTTACTTCTGTGTAGAGCGCAAAGACTTCCTCAGGCGTTTGCATAAGCCCCTGAAAAGCACCTCGGGGATCAGTTACTGTTGCTACGTAGGTTGCAACACCTACGAAATGAAACAGATTACCAGACTCGTCCAACACCTTCATGACACTACTCCTTTGTGAAAGGTACGATCGATAGACAAAGTGTATGCAAAAAAAATCTCATATTAAATCTGTGACTTTACAACATAAAGGACTATACTAAAATTTCTCCACTAAAAATGCCGCCTGGTATAAGCGGCTATTCTAATAATAATCTGTTGTGCACCCGGCAAGAATCGAACTTGCAACCCCTTGTTCCGAAGACAAGTGCTCTATCCGTTGAGCTACGGGTGCCAATTATGCATTTTATCATGTAATAGTTGTACTGACATCAAAAGATGTCAGTACAGAATACCTATTCCTCAGGAACATATGCCCAGAGGACTATTCCAATCTGAACCTTTGCAGTGGTACAGATATCAAAAGCACCATTACGTCCTGGATCTAGGATGATCACAACTTTTGACGGGTCAACCTGAGTAACGGCATACAGGCCTGATGCTTCGCTGCCAAGGTTAAATGTTTGGCAACTATGTGCACCGATGGAAAATTCTGTTGGCAACAATGAAATCCACCTGCCTGAAATGCTTAGATCTCCTGCTATGTCAGGCACTCTAGCTGCATCCTTCCACTGATTTGGATATGCAATGGTGCCAATATCAATTCTTGTTGCGTTTGTAAGCTCTGGAAACAAACCTGATTGGTACTCTTCATAGAAAGCTTGGACGTAGTTGTTGTATTCGGTAATTCCAAAGATTTTGTCACTTAAGATCCCTAGAGCAATAACGACAATTACCCCAATCACCGCGCGAACAAGTATGCGTCGCGCACGTGCTGTCCGTGCCCAAAGTGGCTTAAGTGGAATACCTTTTGGTTTGTCATCAACAAACACCGGATGAACAAATTCACCTTCCTCGTTTAACTTCACGTTAACCTCCCTGTACTTTTTACAGAAATTTGTTCTTCCCATTATAAGGTATATAGGATAGAATATCAACATGGACCAGACTCAAAATCAAATCAACGAAATTGAAGAAGAAATTAGAAAGCTCCCGTATCACAAAGGGACTGAGCGTCATATTGGAATGCTTAGAGCTAGGCTTGCAATTCTTAAAGACAGACAAATTGAGGCCGCAAGTCGCAGTACTGGTGGCGGGGGAGGATATGCAGTCAAAAAACAGGGTGACGCAACCGTTGTCCTTGTTGGCCCACCTTCGGCTGGAAAGTCAACCTTAATTAATGCTTTAACAAACGCAGAAAGTAAAGTTGCTCCATATGCTTTCACCACCGTTTCCGTAATTCCTGGCATGATGAAATATAAAAACGCCCAGATCCAGATACTTGACGTACCTGGGCTTATCGAAGGGGCAGAGGAGGGAAAAGGCCGTGGTCGTGAAGTTTTGTCTGTTGTTCGTGGGGCAGACCTTTTGGTTATGATGAGTGACCCAGAGCGTCTGCACGCCATAACCCGCAACTGCGATGCCTTGGAGCGCAATGGAATTCGCATTAACAAGGCCGTTCCTGATATAAAAATTGAAAAGCAAACTTCAGGTGGAATTTTGCTGCACTCAAATATTAAACAGGACCTAGACAAAGAAACAATTAAAGATGTTGTTTCACAAATGGGAATTAAAAACGCTGATGTGTATATCAGAGAAAAGATAACAATGGACCAGTTAATCGATGCCTTTTCAAGGAATCGTGTTTATATACCAGCTCTCTTTGTTGTTAACAAAATTGATTTAGGTTTGCCAAAGACACTTCCACCTGAACTTTCAAATGGTTATGTAGGGATAAGTGCAACTAAAGGTAAAGACTTAGATCGTCTTCAAACCGAGATGTGGAAAGCCCTTGGCCTTACCACAATCTTTTTAGTAAAACCAAATGAGGAGCCAAATAAAGAAAACCCTACCGTAGTGCACGCTGACTACACCTTACAAAAAGTAGCAGAGGAGATTGGCACTGAATTTGTGAGTACCAAAACAAAAGCTAAAATTTGGGGAACAGGTGCAAAGTTTGCAGCCCAGGAAGTGTCGTTATCAATGAAAGTCAAAGACGGAATGATGGTGAGGTTTATTTAGAAGCGGCCTCGACCAGCACTATTTGGAGGTTGCTGAACAGCTCCATTTCCCTCATTAGGGGTTGGCCCAACTGTAGCTCTGTCGTGTTTGCCTGCAGCAATCGCAGCGGCTTGTCTCTGCTCTGGGGTTTGTGGAAGATACGGAGTTGGTTCAACTTCAGTAACTGGGACCGATTTCTTCTCATCGGCTAAAAAAGAATTTGAAAACGTTGCATTTTCTTGTGGGTGTGAACCACCTTCTTCAACACCTCCACCAAACTTATTCTTTAGACTTGAAAGAAAACCCATACGTACATATTGCCTCGAGATAATATCATTGTCAAGTTATTTTTGTTAAACTATGCGGGATATTTGCCGAAGTGGCGAAATTGGCAGACGCGCACGCTTCAGGGGCGTGTTCCCGCAAGGGAGTGCAGGTTCAACTCCTGTCTTCGGCACTAGGGGTTTTGGGTACATGAATAAAGCCGAAATTTGAGAGAAAAGCATCTATTTCGGCTGAGAGTTCTTCCACACTGGCCCATTTGTCCTGACTCGTCTCAAAATTTTTGTCATTAACTAAAATCCGTATTTTTAATTGTAAATCTTTCATTTGGTTCCCCATTTGCTCGTCCCCTTTAAATAAGTCAATTCCAATACCAAGATTTTGATTTAAAGTAACTAAGTTGTCATGGTTTAGCTTGTTACGTAATAGCTCGGAGGACACTGCATTAACTAACGCCCAGTCTTGGCTACTTGACCGTTCCACAAGGGAATCCTCCCATTCTTCGCGGAGACTCTCGTCTTCAAAGTTACTTCGAATAATGGGGGAGTTGGCAAAAGTAATTATGTTATTAAAAAATCTGGTGGCTGTAGTTTTTCGCTCGTCACTTTCCCCAAGCATCACCTCATCAACTCTTGCTTGTGTTTGCTCTGGGGTAAAGTAAGGCAGACCAGTGTACTCCATCTCAGATCCACCCTCTTTGAAAAGTTCACTGTTAATATAGTCAATTGCCTTAAGGCGCAACTCAAATGGGATTTCAGCTTCAGGTTGGTCTTCTGGAACAGCAGTTCTTTGGCCACGGTCTAGCTCATCAAATGAATGGATATCTTCATTTATAAACACATGTGGAACCTCATCAAGTGGTACTGGCTGATAAGTCTCATCTTCATCAAACACATCAGTTACTTCCTTAAATTGAGGTTCTGACTGCTCATCCTCACGGGGTGTTGAGGCTTCCTCCTTGTTTTCTTCAAAATCTGGTTCGTCAAAATGCTCTGGCATGAGTTCACTATATCAAAAAGAGTCACCAATTTGATATAATGGTGTTTCGTAAGCCGGAGTGTTGAAATTGGTATACAAGCACGCTTGAGGTGCGTGTGCCGAAAGGCGTGCAGGTTCAAGTCCTGTCTCCGGCACCAATTTTTGCCAAGGACGGTTAGCTCAGTTGGTAGAGCACCGCTTTTACACAGCGGGGGTCACAGGTTCGAGCCCTGTATCGTCCACCACAGTTACCTCGGTCTTTGCTTTCACTTAACTTAAAATATGTATCTTAAAAAAACAAAAATTGTTGCCACCCTTGGTCCATCTTCTTGGAATGAGGACACTTTAGGTAACATGATTGACGCCGGGTTAAATGTCGCTCGATTAAACTTCTCTCATGGCTCCTTGGAGGAGAAAAAAACTCAAATTGATTTGATTCGAAAACTTTCACATCAAAAGAACACCCATATCGCCATTCTTGCTGATCTGCCAGGTCCAAAGATTCGTCTTGGGACAATTGAGGGAATTGTAAACATTGAGAAAAACCAAGAAGTTATTCTCTCAACTGAAGAAAAAGAGAACGTCCTTCCACTTCAGTATGACTTTAGTGACTCCATTAAAGTAAATGACCGCGTCTATTTAAACGATGGATTAATTGCTTTAGTTGTGACTAAAGTTACTGGCAAAGACATCTTTTGCACAGCACTTAACAATGGATGGGTATCTTCAAAGAAAGGGGTTAACCTTCCGGACACTGTAATCAGTGGTGCTGCTTTTGAAAAAAAAGACCAGGAAAGCGCTGAGTTTGCCCTTTCAGTTGGTGTTGATTTTATTGCGCTCTCCTTTGTGCAAACCGTTGATGATGTTTTAAAAGCCCGCGCGTTAATTGCTGAAAAAGGCGCCAAAACAAAAATTATCGTCAAAATTGAAAAACCAGAAGCCGTACGCAATCTTGAAAGTATTATTAAAGCTTCTGACGGTGTAATGGTTGCCCGTGGAGACTTGGCAATCGAGACTTCAGCTGCTGAGGTTCCCTTAATTCAACAAAGAATTACAAAAATGGCAAGACACATGCAAAAGCCAGTGATTGTTGCCACTCAAATGCTTGCCAGTATGATTGAAAACCCAAGGCCAACACGCGCTGAGGCCTCTGATGTAGCTAACGCTGTGCTTTCACAAGTTGATGCTGTGATGCTTTCAGCTGAATCAGCTTCCGGAAAGTATCCAGTAGAGTCCGTTGCAACCTTGACCGAGATTATTACAACGGTTGAGAAAAATCTTGATTTCAAGCGCTACATTAAACTTAATTGGGAAACAATTGAAGGGGAAACACTGCGTGACAATGCAATTGCAGC
>CAYQUL010000026.1:1587-11185 GCA_964420735.1 uncultured Gammaproteobacteria bacterium | reverse complement strand
CTGGTTTTAATCTAACCCTGGTTCTGTTTAATATGATTGCCTTAGGCGGGCTAGATGGTGGACGGATTTACCTGAGCATGCTTGCTTCTCTAAAGGAAGAAAGTGAAAAATATGTGTCTGGAATCATGACCACTGTCAGTGTCATCGTTTTGGTTCATGCCTTTCTACAGTCATTCCGATTTGAGTTGATCATTTTCTTTCTATTGTTGATGGTTATCGGCTTTGTAAAAACGATAGGGAAGGATAACCCGACTGACTACTTGAGAGAGCCTGCGATGAAGACACGGCAGACCATTATCATTATGGTTTTGTACTTGTCGCTCTTTACAGTCAGTGCTGTCATCTATCCACATTTTCCAGACTGGTCACCATTGGTAGCAATTCACCCATTTATCGCCAATCACTTAACTGAAATTAGTATGTTTCTTGTAGTTGTTGGTGTCTGGGTGATGGCAACCGACGTTTCACATTGGGGAAATAGGCATAAAAAGTACAAACCGCTGGCTGAGCTGTTTGTAATACTGCCACTTCTTGTTGTGGTTCCACTCATTTTATCAGTTGTTGTGTCACAAAGTGGAGTACCCACAACGAACGTACTTGTGGTCATATTAGGCTCAGGTTTTGTCGGCAATTTTGCAAGTAGGGCGATGATATCGTGGAAGAAAATCTACGATGAAATCATCGCAAAGAAACCCAAAGAGCAGGCTTTTGATATTTTTGCCGTCGTTGGGGACACAGCATAGTTTATTTGTAAGCGCTAAGTAATATTAGCGCTTCTTCTGTGCCACAAAACCTGTAGTTTGAGTATTTGTGTTCAAATGTGGTAATATATTGATGCCAATTTTCCATAAAAGGAGTGTTCTATGGCTACCGCTAAACCAAAGCCTGGATGTGGAAGAAATTTTGCATTTCTGCTTGTTTTGGAAGTGATCTTTTGGATTGCCGCAGCTGTCGCGTTTGCATTCATTCAGTCATCAGGAGCCGTGGTTACTGTTTCCGGGTCTATGGGGTCTGCAACTATCGCGCAAAAAGTTCCGTTTTTGCAAGCGCTTTTCACCTCGTCGTTTGTTTTTGGAATTGTTTGCCTTGGTTCAACTAGCGCGTTAGCGCTCATGTTTCTGCTCTTTCGAGCACGAGCAAAGTCAGCTGGGAAAGTAATTTCGTAGTTAGGGGGGCTGGAGAGAACTTCTCCAGCTCTTTATTTTGCATTAAATTTACCAATACAGTGATATACTACAGGCATCTCCTGTCAATTACACCAATAATTATTGAAAGGAAGCGAAAAATGGGAATGATGGGTGACACCGCAATCGAATGGGCTCAGTCTGCTGCAGAAGTCGCTTACTCGACAAATGCCTTTTCACCTCGGTCTGAACGCATGAGAACACGAGTTGTGAGAGCTATGTATGACATTGTTAGAGAAGAATATAATTCCCAGTTAAGTTGGGAAGACTTTTGGGTGGTGGTTGAGGATCGGATTAAAGAGCTACAAGCGAAGGAGATGAAAGAGAGTCCGGTTCCCTACCACAAACGTAATCCGTTACGTCTGGATCGGTGTGAACGATCGATTGAAGACCTGTTTGATATTAATCGAGTAGACCCGGTCAGGGTGACATAAGTGATTACTCCCTGGAACTTTTCCAGGGAGTTTGTTTTTGACTTTTTCCGTTGCAAACTAGGCTCATTTACGTTATACTAGCCAGAACAAACAGAAAGCGAGGATATGACAAGTGCCTACACAAACTTCTAAAAATATAACAATGGATGATCTTCTTGCGCATGCAGGAGGGAAAATTCATGGTGTTCAAAAAGGACACAAAATAGCTGCTACATTTATTGATGCCGATCGTGGACAGGCTCGATTTAATATTGGTGGAAAAACTGAGGCCATTGTTGGTGGAAGTTATTTCACTGAGGCAAAAGACTTCATTAAAACACTCAAGGTGGACCAAAAAGTTACGGCAATTGTGATGGACCCGGAAGACCGCGAAGGTCACACACTGCTTTCCTTAAAACACGCCGCCGCAGACCTTTTCTGGAAGGAATTGGCAAGTTCATTTAATAACGGTGAAACCGTTAATGTATTAGTTAAAGGAATTACTGATCGAGGAATTACGGTTGAACTTTCAGGTAATGCCGCCTTTATACCATTCTCACAGTTGAAGCCCGAAACTGTTGAACGAGCCGAGGAACTTTTAGGCACACGCCTTAAGGTACAAGTTCTTGAAGTCGACCAGCAACGAGCACGAATTGTTCTGTCAGAGCGAGCAATTGCGGATGCTGAAAACGTGAAGAAACTTAAAGAGCTTTTAACGACTATTAAAGAGGGGTCAATTTTTGCAGGAATTGTGACAACAATCACCTCATTTGGTGCATTTGTTGAGATTGATTTAAACGGAACTCCAGTAGAAGGCTTGGTTCACGTTTCCGAGTTGTCATGGGGAAGTAAAATAACCCATCCATCAGAAGTGTTAAATGAAGGCGACAGTGTTGAGGTCGCAATTTTAGGCACTTCAAACGGAAAACTCTCACTTTCAATTAAGAGAGCACAGGCTGATCCATGGGAAACTGTTTCTGAAAAGTTTAAAGTTGATGATCGCCTTGCCGGCACTGTTACACGTATGAGTGATTTCGGAGCTTTTGTAAGTTTAACTGATGGGATTGAGGGCTTAATTCACATAACCAAAATTCCACCAACCGTTAAACTTACTACAGGGGACACAGTCAACGTTTATATTGAAGAAATTCACCAGGGTGAGCACCGAATTTCACTCGGTATTATTTTGACTGCTTCAAAACCGATTGGTTACAAGTAATATTTTTGTTACTGATTGTATATCCAACTGAAAAAAATTAAATATAGTTGTTTTAAAGCTAAATTTTGTACAGTCTGTCTTGTTGTTTTCTTATGGCATATGTGCCAATTCTTCATGTTGACATGATATATTTTTTTCAGGTAGAATTCAGACTATGCCCAAACGTTACCTTAAAAAAGGCAACAAAAATATATTCAAAGGCTTAGGAGTGATTGTCTTGAGCCTTTTTGCGTTAGGAGGCGCCTATCTTCTTAGAAACGCCCAATCAAATACCTACACGATGGCTGCTGAGCGGATAACAATTAAGGTTCCTGCAACTTCCTTTTTTAACCAAGATGGAACAACTAATACACAATCAGGAAATGCCTGGTTTGGAAATGGTGGAGCTGCCTCATACTTAGGGCTTTCTTTCACCGATATCAATGTTCCACAAAACGCAGTTGTTGAGCAAGTGTCGCTTAAAGTAACTCAGAAGGGCGATTCCTGGATCAGCCAAAAGACTGGGGTATATGTTGATACTTCCAGCAGTTTCCTTTTGTTCACCACTCAAAACCCTCCTTCAAAACGTACACTTTCGACAGCAACTGTGACATATCAGGACAATGTAAAGTGGCTAAATGGTGTAGTTTATTCGTTTCCTTCATTAAATCCACTCATCAACTCACTTTCATTAACAACTAAAAATAACGTAAATTTGATTTTAAAGGGTGAAGGATCGAAGTGGGGAAGAAAAACGATTGTTGGTTCAGGAGAAAAGGCGCCGTATTTAGAAATTACATTCTCTATTACAAAGCTTGTTCCTCCGTCAACTAATCCGACTCCGACACCAACCAGTACTCCTGTTCACACTATGACACCTATGCCGTCTGCTACCGCGACAGCTACACCAACAAGCACTACAGTCCCGTCTACCTCCCCAACTGCAACACCAACAACGGGATCTGGTACAGCAAGTGTTGCACTCTCTCGATGGACCCCTACAAAATGGGATACCTGCACCCAGGCAGAACACTCAAGCTACTCAGTCATTGGTCCCGATGGAAAGCGGTATCCAACCTGGCATCCTGCTGTTCATACTAGAGCTGATGGAACTAAATGTACGTTTGGACACGAACACGGACGAAACCCCGTTGGGTATCAGTATTGGGACGAGGTGAGAAGGAATTTCGCTTTCGATGCGAACAAGGATGGTTCAATAAGTGCTTCAGAGCTTGCAACAGCAGGTATTCCTTTTGGATACGTAAATGAACAAATTGATCCTTATTTTATGTCAATCTCATCAGGTAATATGTTTATGCGACATGAAGACCATGTAGGTCACAAAATCGAGTTCGCAAACGGAGAGGGAGACATCGGAACTGGTACTGACGCTTTTGACAGCAGTAAAACTGGTGGGCTAGTCGTTGCTATTAACGGAACAAATGGGCAAAAGTTTGCGGACAGTGGAATACGTTGTTATCACTTCCAAAAGGTTCATCAGGGTGTGAGTACTCCTGACGCGTTTACCAACAATCTCCACGAAATAATTATGCACGAGAAGTGCACAAGTACCCGATCTGATTTTCCAGCATCAACAACACTCTTGTCGGGGATGCTCGCCTTTGGTGCTCCTGGTGAATTTACTAAGTTTTGCCAGGCAGACCGGTTTACCAGTATTAAAGTTGGTTTGACAGACGCAAATAAGTACTTCCCTGGCACCACAGGTGACGGTATGCGAAACATTTTGACAAGAGACTGTGTGGAGCAGACTGTACTTGTTCCAAGTGGAAGCTTCTCTGCTTTTCCCTATGAAATTTGGTCAGGTAACCTTCGCATCAGAACTGCTGATGGAAGGCAGATCGCTAAAAATGGTGGAGGGTGGGAAGTGCTTGACGCTATTCGTTACTTTAATCCAGCTGCCACAAACAAAATTTCGTATGCAGCTGACTGGTGTTATGAAACACTTGGGGACAGAAAAGCACGAGGAGGTACCTGTGACTATATGACTAAAAACGGAACTATCAAAGGTATTACGTGGGACGATCCAAGATCAGAGTATCGTGGTGTCACCAGAGGTCAGTACGTAGAGGCGCATCACATTAATAACGCAGGAGGAAGCCAATATTGGTACACTGATCCATTTGGGGGTAATGCAAAAACTACCCCTTTCCCAGGAAGCATTCGACAGTTTATTTCCCCAGTTAATGCAACGACTTTAGGGAAGTTGGCAACACAGCCTCGTATTATTCAACGCAGTCATGATAGTGGTGGAGGAACCGTCCATGCTCCAAACTAAGGAAACTGTTTTTTTCCGTTAACCACGCATAACTTCATTATTTTTTAGTAACTGATATCTGATATGATGCGAGATATGAAGCTCCGTTCACAATACGTCTGTCAACAATGTGGATACGTGAGTGCCAAGTGGGCAGGAAAGTGTCCTAGTTGCGATACGTGGGGAAGTTTAGTTGAAAGTATAGAGAATGTAAGTACTTCAAAGGCTTCTCACAAAATTTCCAGCGTTAAGGCAAAAGTGATTCCTCTTTCTGATATCTCAACTAAAATGGGATTTCGAACACAGACTGGAATTGCCGAGCTTGATAGGGTTTTGTCAGGTGGAATCGTTGGTGGACAAGTAGTGCTGCTTGCAGGCGAGCCTGGAATTGGAAAGTCCACTATTTTGTTACAACTGGCTAACACTTTCAAGCATATTCTCTATGTTGCAGGGGAAGAGTCATCTTCTCAAATTAAACTTCGTGCAGAGCGACTTAAAATTCCTTCAGAACATGTCATTGTTTTAGAGCAGACTGATATCGACGTTGCCGTTTCAGTTGTTGAAAACAAAGATTACGAGTGGGACTTAGTGATTGTCGACTCCATTCAAACTATGACAACTTCAGACTTAACTGGTACAGCCGGCTCAGTTGGGCAAGTGAGAGAGTCAGCTTTTCGAATTACTCAGGCCGTAAAGCGAGCAGGAGTACCAGCTATCCTTGTTGGTCAGGTCACCAAAGAAGGCACTGTGGCTGGGCCTGCCACGCTTGCTCATTTAGTTGATACTGTCTTGTGGTTTGAAGGGGATGTAAACCGTGCAATTCGCATGATTCGAGCCTTAAAAAACCGCTTTGGCTCAACTGACGAAGTTGGGGTTTTTGAAATGGAGGAACATGGCTTGTCCTCGCTTTCAGAACTTGCAGTGAGATTCCTTTCAGAGAGAGTCTCAGGGGTGCCAGGCTCTGCCATTACCGTCGTTCTTGAAGGAAGTAGGCCACTTCTTGTTGAAATACAGGCGCTTCTAGTTCCTACCAAGCTACCTATGCCACGTCGCGTTGCTCAAGGCATTGACGCCAAACGAGTAGATGTTATTCTCGCAATTTTAACTAAGCACTGCAAGCTTAACCTTGCCTCATATGACTGTTTTGTAAACGTAATCGGAGGGATAACCATTCGTGAAACAGGGGCAGACCTGGCAATCGCCTTAGCTGTCGCCAGTTCAGTTAAAAATCAGGCACTTCCTGATAGTCTAATAGCGTTAGGCGAATTGGGGCTTTTGGGGGAGATCCGTACAACCGCTCGAGAAAAAGACCGTTTAAAGGAGGCAAAAAGAGCTGGATATACTAAATTTGTGGCGTCAAGTAACACAAAAAGCATCACAGAGAGTGTTTTGCGCTATTTTAGTCACGGGAAAAATACCGAAAACTAGCTTCAACCTTCACCCGAACTTAAATATAGGATTATATTGATATACCTATAAAAGTGTTATGGGCTTGACTAGATGGGTTTTCTATGGTACATTCGTGGAGATAACAAAAAAGCCTCGCTACCGATAGGTTTTCATTTCCAGCACGCGGAAAGTAACTCACTACGATTAGCGACGCCTTTGTGTAGGAAAAGTCAGTTACCTGACAATTCGACTACAGACTACGGTTTTTATCGATAGTTTGTCAAGTGTTTGGGTTTTTCAGCCTGAGAATTGGCGGGAAATGTGAAAGGGCAGGTCACATTCCCGCTGCTTGTCAGGCTGAATTTGTACCAGCATATGGATATATTCATTCCACTTACTTCTTTTGAAGCACCGCCATCCCCATTTTTTGAACTTCTCTCGCCGGTGCAGTCTCAGCGCGCCCCGAAAAGACGAGTACCACGACTGACCAAAATTCTTGCCATTGTTGGTGTATTGGTGTTGCTCATTACATGGGGACCATCACTTTTTTTTAGAATCACTAATGAGGCTAACCGGTACCGCGTTTCTGCCTCAAATATACCGGTCACGTCTTCAAACTACCAGCCAGCGTTTGATCGTTCATTACCGCTTGAAAATGGAATTAAAATCAATGCAATTTCTATAGATGGCGCGATTTATGAGGCATCAAATGATGACCATGAAACGGCCCTTTCAAAAGGGATTTGGCGTGTATCTGACTATGGCACGCCGTATGATCGAAGCAAGCCAACCATTCTGGTTGCCCACCGATTTGGGTATCTTTCATGGACAAACCTTTTCAGACGACATAATTCGTTCTATAATCTGCCCAAGTTGACAGAAGGTGACACCGTTGAGATTGTGTGGCGACAAAGAAAGTATACCTATGCGGTGTATGCGGAAAGCAAAGGAACAGAAATTGCTGACTATCAAGCCGATTTAATTTTGTATACGTGTGAGGACTTAAGCTCAAACGTAAAAATTATTAAGTATGCGAAACTGATCGAGCTCTAAAAAGCCCTGTAATATTGACTATTGCTACCCGTCGTGATATGATATACGATCCGTTAATAAATATATGAAAAAGATATTTGTAATTGCACTATTGGTTCTTGCAACTCACTTAGTTGCATCAACAGCGCTAGCCGAGGACACCACTTGTGTTTCACAATATGGTGGTGGTGTTGTGTGTGGCACAAGAACTCCTGTAGAGCCTCATATGCCAGTAAACGCTGCATTAGGTGACACAAGTACAACCCTTATTGGATTTGCAGCTCTTGCATTAGCTGGCGCCGTCTACGTCTATTCTCGAAAGAATACTGCTTCCTCTTCTCTTATCTAACAAGAGCACCAATCTGGAAAGAGTATTCTTTCCCTGATTTACTCAGGTTTGCTCTTTACAGACTTTTTTTTCTTCTGACTATAAAATGCGCCTTTTGTGCACTCAATTTTGATGTGCTCAAAATGCGCCATTTATAGTTATGTAAGGAGAACAAAATGCGCAAATTTTTGATTCTGATCGTGCTCATCGCCTCTTTTGGTGTCAGTGTCCCGGCCTTTGCGCAGGAGCCGGCGCCAAGTGGTGCATGTAGTGTTCAAGTAACAGGCGGTAAGGTTGCCATTACTGGTGATCTGTCGCTTTGCACTGAAGCTGATTTAAAGCTGATCGTTGATCATCTTCAAGAACAGCTGGGAGCAAGTGGAAGCACCGCTAATGCAGTTAAGCTGCCTGAACTAACGTCTACTATGACTAGTGGAGTGTGGGAGGTAAAGCTTTACCCAGGTGTGACAGAAGATATGCTCACAACTCTTAAAGAGTTGGGAAACTACGCACCGGATGAACTGCGAGGTCAAACCCTCTTTAATGAGGATTATGATGGAATGTCTAGCCGTAACTTTGGCGAGTTCCCTGAAGTTCAGGAGAGCGCCTATTGTGAAAGCGATGACAAATGTAAGGTCATAACGCCAACAGGCCACTTCCGATATGCGGCAGGCGATGGGCCAATCCAAGCAATTGGAGAGGAATGCTATCAGACTGATGGTATCGGTTGTGTACGGATCTTGATCAACTTTGGCACAGTAGATGCTGCTTTTGATGCAAATCTGAAGAGTAACTACTCTTTTGCCGGGCGTTACTGGAACGATGGCTTGATTGTCGATGAAGATGGCAAGGAAATTGTTGGCGCGGGGCGAGCTATGCCAGTCTTCCTTTGGGGACTGACGAGCTACGCGGCAAATGTCATGACGAACGCCGCTTCCGAGTTAAACCCAGAAGGGGTGACAAACGCAGGAAGCAACTGCAGTAGTCGTCAGGGTTGCACAGGGGTCAGAATTGCTGTTTATTTCCTATCAGGAAATCAGCTTTTGGCCAGTGCTACCACCATCTACATGCGGCCGAACGGCTAGTAGGTTTACCGGAGGTGTGAAACATTTCACACCTCCACTTTCTTAAGTTAATATTTACGCGTGTTCACTTAAAAAAGGAAGTACTTTTACATATTAAAAACAAGTCCTCAGAACGCATAAAAAAGTGCGCTGTGTGGGCTTGTTTTTTAAAGACCCAAAACAAAAACTAGTTTAGGAGTTTCGCATGAAAAAGTTAACAGTATTGTTGTTTGTACTCGCACTGCTTATGGCTGTTGCGATGAACTTGCCGGTGAGCGCTCAGGATGCAACTCCTGTACCGAGCGCAACCACCGACTATTCATATCTGTTTCATACACCAACGCCAGTGGCGCCTGAGGCGTGGAACAGTATGCCCATTCCACCGCAGCCACAAGAGTTACCTAACTTTAAGAATCTCGATCACAAGGAGTTCATTCGGATCGGGCTTGAAGAGGGGTGCGATGAGAAAGTTCGGGCAGGTGAGGATGTGGGTTCATGCACCTTGGATCAAGGTGGCGGTGCAAGTTTTGTGAAACAAATGTTTCCCGACCAGACGTTTACTGCCAATGGCGACAAGGCACATTTGTTGATCGATAACGCATCCGTCTTCCCCTATGGGAACATGAGTGACTTGTCAATTGCTCAGGGTGAGGCGCAAGCCGTAAAAGCTTTGGCTGCCAAAATTGGGCCCAATGCCGGCCTTGTTGCTCCTGAG
>CAYQUL010000026.1:0-1577 GCA_964420735.1 uncultured Gammaproteobacteria bacterium | reverse complement strand
AGTTGTCCGAGATAACTGGGGTGTACCACAACATGCTTATGATCGTGAATGCGACTGGGCGTGTGATACCAGTTGGTGTCTACTTGCACCAAGGTAACGGTGGAAACTTTGAGACGTTTGTTCGGCCAATGGACAAGCCTGAGTACACGCCGAACGCAGTCTTTGGTTTAGTAAACCTTAAGATTGAGCGGGCAGTGTTTCCCGGCAAGAGTAGTGAGATGTATGACACTTACGTAACAAACGTCCCCAACTGTGAAGGGTCGCTTGCCAGTATGGTGCAGCGTGTCATTGGCGGCGGTGATGCATCGACGCTTGTAGGACTTGAGTGCCCACTCATCAACCTACAAGTGGTGAAGATCACTGATCAAGGTCCACAGGTATTGTATAACGGAGTATATGTCCGTAATCTGATGCCGGCATGGATCGACCTGAGTTTTACACTTGATCCTGTGAAGTTTGAAGCATGGGTGAAAGGGCAGGGAGGGCAGACGATTCCGTCAGTTACAACGCCGACTCCCACTGGGTAGTTCTGTTTGATTGTGGTGAGGTACACATACTCACCACTTTTTTTGTAAGAAAACGAACTTCGTTTTTTTACCAGAGAAAACTAAATATGTAAGGAGAAATTTGATGCGGGTTATTCTCACGTTTTTCCGTCGTCTACTGTTACTGGTTGTATTACTTGTATCCGCATTTGCACTTGCGTTGTTCTATAAACCAAAAGAGATACGCAATGAAGCATTTGCGATTCAGTTAGGTACCGAATACCGAGTTTCAACGGGCCTCTATAACGTTCCAGACACAAATTCGAGTATCGTTACAAGAGATGGCACTAAGTATCTCTACTTTTCAGCAGATGTCGCAGGATATCGTGCAAAAGTTACAAGTACAGATCCGTTCCGTATTGATATCCCTGAAAAGTTAAGTATCCCATCTGGCGCAACTCGTGCTGATGGATCGTATCAGGGCTATAACGCAGTTGGGTCAGCAATAACCAGAGCAGATGGTGTCGTGTGTGTATTCAATCATGTTGAATATTGGGGTGCAAAAACTAAAAGTTTTCCATTCTCAGCTGAAATAGAAATTACCTGTGGCGATAGTCAAGAAAGGACAACAATCCTGACAGGTGCATCAAGAACAATACTTGTAAGTGACCGAGTCACCGGTGTTGGTCAGCCTTGTGCGATTATCAGAGAAGATTTTGTCTATCTGTATCACACAGATTGGGATTCAGGGCTCGACACTGTTCATGTTGCTCGTGCACCAGTAGAGAAAATGACAGACCCTGCCTCATGGTTAAAGTATCTTGATGGAGGTTTTACAAGTCCAGGAATTTCTGGAGCAAGTAGTCCTGTTGTCATGCCACCTGAAACGACTGATCGATATACAGCAATGTGCAGCATCAGTTGGAACAGCTATCTTGAAAAATTCTTAATGAGTTTTGAGACAGCAACAATGGTGTACTTAACAACATCGATAGATGGGCTTGTGTGGAAGACCACACTTCCGGTGATGCGTATTGATCAACCGAGTGTCAAGCTCGGATACTTTAGTGTAGTTAGCGTAGATACCCCAAA
>CAYQUL010000025.1:0-11290 GCA_964420735.1 uncultured Gammaproteobacteria bacterium | reverse complement strand
TGAAATTGAAGTTGTAGCCCTTCCGACGGTACTTCCTGATCTCTTTACAGTAGACATTAGTGGACTTACTGAAATTGATCAAGCGATCTTTGTTAAAGACATTGCATCAGATAGTTCTAAGGTACAAATCTTGACTGATGCAGAGCTAATTGTGGTAAAGATTGAAGCTCCACAGAAAGAAGTAGTTATCGAGGAAGCACCAGTTGCTGCAACTGAAGCCGCAACTCCGGCAACAGAAGCCACAGACACTGAAGAGACAAAAGAAGAGTCTAAGTAACGATTCCCGTTTTTTTACTTCGTTCCCATTATTCCAATTGCTTTTTAATTCAAATATCAATGAACTTTTGTGATTTATTGCCACTTCATTTAAATAAATTAATCCGACAAACAAAGATTATTAGTTTTATTTCGTTACACGTCTACTGCTCTTCACACTTTATTAAATTAAAGCGTTAAAAGTGGAGTTCTGGATTTGCTGAAACTTCGTGAAGTGGTACTTCAATTGGGTGAAAAAATGCACGTGTCGCGATCATGGCTGCGTTATCGGTGCAATAGGATAGATCTGGCATGTAAGCCTGTAGTTGAGGGGTCGATCGGGCTAAAGTTTCTGTAAATTTTTTTCTAAATCTCAAATTTGCCGTAACCCCGCCGGAAATTATTACTGATTTGATGTTGTTTGCTCTTATAGCAAGCATGAGTTTGTTTATAAGTGTGTCTATAATTGCTTCCTGAATTTCGGCTGCAAGCATATTTGTGTCTTTCTTTTGGTTATTGGTCACTTCTCGTGAGAGTGCAGTCTTTAGTCCAGAGAAGCTTACGTCTAGTGTTTTGTCATGAGCCATCGCGCGAGGAAAATAGGTTAGAGGTGAGTCGTTTGTTGTCATGTACATTTCAGCTGCTTTAGCAATTGCTGGTCCTCCGGGATACCCCAAACCCAGTAGGCGAGCGCACTTATCAAAACACTCTCCGGCGGCGTCGTCACGAGTGCCGGCAATCCAATGAATATCATCATGATTTTTCAGTAATACAAAATCGGTGTGACCACCAGAGACGACTAACCCAAGACATGGGAAGGGGAGTGGAGTAGTCTTCCCTATCCAATTCGCATAGAGGTGTGCCTCTATGTGGTTTACCGGAATTAATGGTTTTTTGTAAAAATATGCAAGTGCTTTAGCAGCTTCCACTCCAACAAGAAGTGAACCAATAAGCCCCGGGCCAATGGTGACCGCTATCGCATCAATCTTGTCAAAATATGTTTTCTTGTGTTTTTTATCAATTTCCGGAAACGCAGTTGCAAGACTTTTCTCAAGTGTCGGAATTAAGTATTCTACTTGTTTTCGCGCAGCCCGCTCAGGAATAATTCCTCCTGTTTGCGCATGCATTTCCTGTGAAGAGGCAATAGATAGCGATAAAACTGTTGATCCGTCTGTTACCACTGCAACTGAAGTTTCGTCACATGATGTCTCAATCGCTAGAATATTCATGGAAGCATTGTATCACTCAACTTATTGGTCCACGCATATAGACCGCCTGCCATGGCTGAAAGACACTCACAAATTTCTTTTGGTAAATTGTTTCACCATTTCGAGTGACAGTGTAGTTAAAAGTTGACCGCCCACCCCAAGCCTTGTGCTCTATTTGTTTAACCTGGCCGACTTTAAGCGTTGGGTCATCTACGTACAGGTCATCAGGCGGTGCAATTTGATCTGTAAGGGTTGGTTTACTTATCCCAGCCACTCTTCCATCGCTTGTGCCAAAAAAGTTAAATTGTAAGGTTGTTTTTTTACTATCCACGACGGCTTGAATCAAGATGTGGTGCCCGGTATCGTTTAAGAACTTAAAATCAGTTGTTGGTGAGAAAACAGTTGCGTCTAAACCCGGAGGAGAATCTTGCTCGTAGTAACCGACTCGATAACTGTGGGCTCTTCTTTCAACAATGGGAAGACCGGCGTTCATGGCAGCGCGGAACAGTGTCGTTGATACTTGGCACACACCGCCGCCGTCTCCAAGAATCGTCTTTCCCCCTGAAATAACATATGCCTGTTGAAAGCCTGTCTTTTGCGAAATGTCACCCACAACCTTATTAAATGAGAATGTTTCATTGGGGGCAAGTAGCGTACCATTTATTTTTGATGCAGCTAATGCCACATTGTGAATACGTCCTGGAATAGAGCCACGATATGTGGAGTTGCCTACACCAATTTTTTCAATAATCCCAAAACTATTTACATCAGACATGTTTCCATTTGGCTGTGTCTCAACAACAGATGCCACAACTGACATCTCTGTTGTCTCCGTTTGCAAAAGCGTTTGCACCGCGCTTTCAACGTCTATTGCGAGTGATTCTTCTTTAACGGCAAGTCCTGGTTGTGGAGCTTTAAACTCGACAACCTTGCCATTTTCAAAAGAAAAAACAGGATTTGTCACTGGTCTATTAATAGTGTCAGCAATATCTTTTGCAAACGTCTTAAGGGCAGTCTGGTTGATTCCAGTTGGGGAAAGAAGTGGGGCCATGTCTTGGGCACTTCGTTTTACAATTCCTCCATCAAAACTAATGATTAGGGTTTTTCCCACCAAAGACATTGCTCGTTCTTTAAATGCCTGCAGGCCAATAGGGTTTAGTCGAGGGTCAATTTCTGTTGCACTCATCTCTATTTTAGAAAAATCATGGCGAGTTAAAGCAGACTCAAGCTTTGTTTGAAGTTCACTCTTGTCGATTTGAACACCTTTTTGCCCTTCAGAAACAGTAACCGCCTGTCCAATAATTGAAACTGAAGGAGCGACCTCAGGCTCTCCAATTTGATCTGCAATTGTCTGGATCTTTTCAGATAACAGTTGTTGGTCGTACGTCACAACAAAAGGAAGGGTGCGCTTTTCTTTAAGCAAAGAAATGCTGGTTGTAATTTGCTTGAGAATTCCTTGATCTTTTCCATACTGATATGCAGCAAGTGCTGTTTCTTGTACATCATAAGTAGCATTAATTTCTGACAGGGGAATGCGAAATTCTTTTTGCTCACCAAGTACATCTATTTGAACAGCTAATGCTTCGTATGAATCTGCAAAAGTGGCATTGGTTATGGCTGTTTGCGCGTCTAATAGTGTCAGTCCACCCACTGGAATGTTTTCAATATAGATATGTGGATATACTCGACCTGCTGTTACAATAAAAATGAGTGCAATGGAAAACGAGGCGACCGCAACACTCAACGTTCCCACTTGTGCCACTCGTTTCTTTTTATGCTTGTTGTTTCCTGTGACTTTTGTCATACTTTGTATATTACCAGTATATTGCGCTAAAATGATTATGTAATAGTTATGGACCCTAATAATTCTGCCACTCAACCTGTTTCACCATTTGTATCTCAGTCCTTTGATGCTCCACCGACATCTCCTTTGGGGCAAGAGTCTGCCGCCCAAAGCACTCAGCCAGTCAGCCCGGCAGTAGCGTCCGTTACAGAACAAATACCAGCACCAATTCAAATGGAGGGAAATATGCCTCCGCCAGACTTAATTAATACAAACACGTTAAGCCAGCCTGCAAGTTCACCATTTCCTCAGCCAACGACTCCAACCCCACCACCACCAGTTATTGCACCTGCGCGTAAGATGCCCAAAAAGCTGCTGATGGTTATTGTGTTTCTTGTCGTGATTCTCTTGGGTGCTTTTGGCGTCATGAGTCTCTTGAATGGTGGAGTTAAGCTCCCAGGAGGGAAAACTACAATTACTTGGTGGAGTCTTTGGGAAGATGATGCCATTATCACCCCGCTTATCTCTGAATACCAAACAAAAAATCCTGGTGTTGAGATTAAGTATGTAAAGCAATCTAAAGAAGATTATAGAGAGCGACTTACCAATGCACTAGCTCGTGGAGATGGGCCTGATATTTTTAGATTCCACAACACCTGGGTGCCAATGTTCTCATCTCGACTTGCAACCATGCCATCTTCAGTTATGTCTGCACAAGAGTTTACCCAAACTTTCTATCCAGTGGCTGTTTCTGACCTTGCTGCAGGTTCTGGCTTTATCGGGGTGCCTTTAATGTATGACGGACTTGGTCTCTATATTAATGAAGATATTTTTACAACTTACGGAAAGACAACACCAGTCACTTGGTACGACGTTCGAGATTTAGCTCAACAAATGACAGTTAAAGACGAAAAAGGGGTTATTAAACAAGCAGGAATATCTCTTGGTAGAACTGAGAATGTAGATAATTGGCAAGAAATTTTGGCATTAATGATGATTCAAAACGGTGTTGACCTTAAAAACCCTGTTGGTGACTCAGCAGTCCAGGCATTAAAGTTTTATGCAGCTTTTTCAAGCCAATATGGTGTGTGGAATGAGACACTTCCAAACTCAACAATCGCTTTTGCTTCAGGGAAGCTTGCCATGTACATTGGTCCGTCATGGAGAGCACACGAGATTCGACAACAAAACCCAACTTTAAAGTTTAGAGTTGTTCCAGTTCCACAGTTGCCTAAAGCCACACCAGACGACCCAGATATTGCCTATTCAACATACTGGGTGGAGGGGGTCAATTCTCAAAGCAAAGTATCTGCCGAGTCTTGGAAATTCTTGAAGTTTTTATCTGAGAAAGATTCATTAACTAAGATGTACAAAAACGCTTCTGCCGTCCGTGCTTTCGGTGCACTCTATCCTCGTCGTGATATGCAAGAGCTAATTGCTTCGGATCCACTAGTGAATGGAGTGATTGCAACAGCAACAAATGCGAAAAGCTGGTACTTAGCAAGTAGAACATTTGATGGTCAATCTGGTATTAATTCTCAACTGTCAAAGTACTTTGAGGATGCAGTAAACGCTATGAATAAACCTAATGCGAGCTCTGGTGATGGGAAAACAATACTTGAAACGGCAGCAGCTGGTGTTCAGAGCGTACTTGTACAATTCCGTTTGATTGCAGCCCCTCCAGCTGTTAAAAAGTAAGTTGTGAAATCTTCAGAACAAATTGCAATTATTTATCATTCCTTGTTTGATTACCGTTTATCAGGTGACAATCGTATTCGTTGGAAAGCAGGAAAGAGGCTCATTCTTAAAAGCAATAACGTAAAACTACCAATATTATCCGTTAAGACAAAGAAAGAGCGAGAAGAGTTTATGCTAATTAATAGACACAAAAAAGCACTTGCCGTTTCTGCTGCAAAAGTTTTGTCTATAATTCCAACTATACTTTTTGTTGGAATAACAGGTTCACTTGCAATGGAGAACGCCAAGAAGGCAAGCGATATTGATGTAATGATTATAACTAAGGCGAACACCCTTTGGATTACAAGAATATTTGCCCCAATCGTTCTTTTGCTGTTTGGTTTTAAAATACGCAGAGCATTTATGAAAGACGAAGAAGACCGGATTTGTATGAATGTTTGGATCGACGAGACCAGTCTTGATCTTCCTGGAATGCCACACAATGCATATACCGCCCATGAAATTGCCCAGGTTGTTCCTTTGACAAATAAGAAGAAGCAATTTGAAAAATGGCTTTCACTACACAGATGGGTGATTGACTATTGGCCATTTGCCTTGTCGGCTAAACCGGTTAAGGCCAACACACAGACAAGTATTGTGGTTACCACATTAGCTGTCCCACTAAACATATTTGCCTACTGGGTTCAAGTGTTCTATATGAGACGTAAAGTGACGAGGGAAACGTTTTCTCCCCATTATGCCTATTTCCACCCCTTTGACTGGGGGGAGGTTGTTGAAAGAAAACTAAGAAAAATGGGGGTGCTCTCACCCGCCAATTAGCCTCAAAACCATTCCCAGTTAACTTGACAAACACCTTAGAATATGTTACTATAAGTTATTCTGGTGAGTTAAGTAGTCACTTCATCTGCTCAATTTTAACTTGAATATTATCAAGTGATGTGATTTTGTTTTCTTAACTGCTCGACAGCTGGGAGGGCATATAATTGTGCCTATCCGTGCTGCATAATTACACTTTAGTCTCGTCAATTATGGAGGTTCTCATGAGTAAGAACGTTTTTGTTGTTGGTCGCCACAATGTTGATTTGGGGGCAGAAGCTCCCAATCTTATTATTGTGGGTAGTGAGAACGTTCAGTTCCCGCTACAAATGACCGAAGTGGCTTTACAGCTTAAAGAGCTGCAGAAAAGGGCTGTTAATCTCGGGGCAGATGCCATCTTGTTTCAGAACACACCTGGAATTTTGACAGCTACGCTCATGAGCATGCAGCGAGAGGGCCAGATTTTCCAATATGGCGTAATAATATCTGTTCAGACACAGGCCTCACGCGAGGCAAACGTCTCGAAAGACTTTAACTTTGTTGTTGAGGACGACCTCAACAACACGCAGCCGTGGAATACCGCATCCGATGCCGTTAAGTACGCCAACGGGCGTGCAAAAACGGAAGTTAATGACGGTGTTCTCACTGTCACCGTTGACCCGGTTATGAGGTTTGAGTTCGACCATGTTGAGTGGTTTAGCTAGATCTTAGGAGGGAGGGGATTCAAATCCTCTTCCTCTTTTTTTGTGTTTAAAAAACTCTTGACAGAATAATTTTTGTTGGTTTAGAATACTTTTTGTGAGAAATTAGCAATGGGGCTTGACGAATGCTAATCTACTCGCAATAATACCAACACAAGCATATGGCAACGAAATTAAACTTAATACCAACTCCAGGACATTTGATTATTGAGCAAGTTGAGTCAGAAACTAAAACCGCTTCAGGAATTTATCTTCCAGAGAAGTCTGCTGACAAACCACAAAAAGGAACAGTGCTTTCTGTTGGTGCTGACGAAACAACTGATCATGGAACAATAAAAAAATCTCCTGTTAAAGTAGGTGACGTTGTAATCTACAAAAAGTGGGGTGGAAATGAAGTGAAACTTGATGGGCACGAATATCTGTTTGTTAAGTTTGATGATATTCTTGCGACAGTTAAGTAATTTTTGACTTTTTTATCAATTATGGCTGCAAAACAAATTAAATACGGAGACGAAGCACGAAGAGCACTACTGACTGGTATTTCAGCCGTGAGCAATGCTGTTGTCACAACTTTGGGACCTAAGGGACGAAATGTTGCCATTGAGAAAAAATGGGGTTCTCCAGCCGTTATTCATGACGGGGTTTCTGTTGCTAAAGAAATTGAGCTAGCTGATCCATTTGAAAACATGGGAGCCCAGATTGTAAAAGAAGCATCTTCAAAAACAAATGACGCAGCTGGTGACGGAACAACTACTTCAACGTTACTTGCTTCAACAATGAGTGTTGCTGGAATGAGAAATGTTACAGCTGGGGCCAACCCAATGATAATCAAAAAAGGTATGGAGAAAGCTGTTGCAGCAGTTGTAGCTGAACTTAAAAGTATGGCCAAGCCAATTAAGTCTGAGTCTGAAATAGAACAAGTTGCTATGGTCTCGGCAGGGGATGACGCTATTGGAAAGAAAATTGCAGAAGCACTTAAGCAAGTTGGTCGTGATGGGGTAGTCACTGTTGAAGAAGGAAAAGGATTGGAAATTGAAATTGAGTACAAAGAAGGAATGGAATTTGACCGAGGATATATGTCCTCTTATTTTGTAACAAACCCAGAACGAATGGAAGCTGAAATTGAAAACGCTTACATTCTTTTAACTGACAAAAAGATTGCTTCAGTTCAAGATCTATTGCCTTTCCTTGAGAAATTTGTAAAGGTAAGTAAGACACTTGTGATTATTGCTGACGATATTGAAGGAGAAGCACTTACAACATTAGTTTTAAACAAACTTCGTGGTGCGTTTAATGTACTCGCTATTAAAGCTCCAGGCTTTGGAGATCGACGAAAAGATCTCTTGTCCGATATTGCCGATCTTACTGGGGGAACTGTCATTTCTGACGACACAGGACGCACTTTTGAATCTGTTGAAATTGAGGACTTGGGACGGGCTGACAAAGTGTGGGCAGGCAAAGATAGTGCAAGAATTATTGGTGGAAAGGGAGATAAAAAAGCAATTTCCTCAAAGATTAATTTAATTAAGCGACAAGTGGAGGAGACTACTTCAGACTTTGATCGAGAAAAGCTTGAAGAGAGACTGGCAAAGCTTGCTGGTGGAGTTGCTGTTATTAATGTAGGTGCGGCCACTGAAGTTGAACTAAATGACAAGAAAGAACGCGTTAAAGATGCTGTTGGTGCAACTAAAGCTGCAATTGAAGAAGGTGTTTTGCCAGGAGGCGGTGTTGCACTTCTTAAAGCACGAAAAGTACTACACAAAGTAACGAGTAAAGTACGAGACGAACAAGTTGGTATTGATATCGTTTTTGAAGCACTCGAGAACCCTGTTAGAATGCTTGTAAAAAATGCAGGAGAAGACGATGGATATATCTTGAGAAAAATTGAAGAATCAAAAGAAACTGACTACGGGTATAACGTTTTAACTAGTGAATTTGGTTCAATGCTCAAGTTTGGTTTGCTTGACCCATTGAAGGTTACACGCTCAGCACTGCAAAACGCAGCCAGTGTAGCAATGATGGTTTTAACAACAGAAGCCTTAGTTGCTGAAATTCCTCAACCTGAGAAGGCACAAACGGCTAACCCTGGGATGGGTGGCATGGATTACTAACCCCCTTTTTATTTTCCCGTTGTCAAAATGATTCCTTTTTCTATACAATGAAGTATGCCTGAAACTAAGCGGAGGATTCGTCCTGTCATTGAAGAGATTGTAGAGGAAAAACCGAAGGTTAAAGAGGAAGTTGTTGCTCCTCCTGAGATGCCTAAAAAGCGAGAAGAAGAGCACCATCATGAGCACCACCACTCAGAACCTCAGCCAATATACACCCCAGAGGAGCCGCTCGAGGTGACACATACTCACGCAAAAGATCTTTTGGCTGAAATTGCGTCAGGTCACTCTGACACAAAGGGTGATCGCATGAATATGAAACTTCTTTTTGCAATAACTATCGTCACAGCACTTGTTGTTGGCTTTATTTCAGGTGGTGTTTACGTCTATGTCACGGGAGTTCGCCCGGACAATTCAGTAGCCGCTACTCCAACCCCAACAAGTAGCCCTTCAGCCTCAGTAACCCCAGTTGCTACAGCCACGGCCTCCCCTGTTGTGGTCACACCAGACGTACTTGCTGCATTAAAGGTAAGTGTCTTAAATGGAAGCGGTCAAATTGGTGGAGCTGGGAAGGTAAAGGCACTTATGGAGAATGCTGGTTTTAAGGTGGGAAACACAGGTAACGCAACAAGCTTTAACTATACAGATACGATGATTCAAACAACAGATAAGGTTTCAGCTGAGGTTGTTTCCACGCTCAAGAAAGCATTATCAAAGGATTATTCAG
This sequence comes from uncultured Gammaproteobacteria bacterium, assembly GCA_964420735.1. Taxonomy (GTDB): domain Bacteria; phylum Patescibacteriota; class Microgenomatia; order UBA8517; family UBA8517; genus CAYQUL01. The sequence continues at coordinate 1,994 of CAYQUL010000025.1, read as the reverse complement.
TTGAGGTAGGTAAAGCGCTTCCTTTAGAGAGCAAATGGGATATTGTTGTTACTGTAGGATCGAAGTAAATTTTCCAGATGGGTCCTTTAGTGGCAATACACTAAATGGGTTGAGTGTCTTACTCTCGCTTCGAATTTCTAAATGCAAATGAGGCCCGGTTGATTGTCCAGTTGAACCAACTTCTCCAATTACAGTGTCAAGATTAACAATTTCACCTTCTTTTACTCGTGTTTTTGATAAATGAGCGTAAAGCGAGGTAATTCCACTGCCATGGTCAACAATAATATGGTTTCCGTAGGCATATTTTAGGTGCAAAACAAGCACAACACGCCCAGCCATAATAGCTCTTACGGGAGTCCCTGTAGGGGCGCCTAAGTCAACACCAGGGTGGTAACTAAAGAAACTTTGGTTAATACGAAAACTGGCCAGTGGAAGCTGTAAGCCGTGCTTTGTCTTCATTGTAGTTGTCACCATACTAATGATTTCTGGTCTTGTTTCAACTTGGTTTGTGGCTCCAGCGTGAGGCAAAATAGTGGTCGCAATGGCTACCGCGGCAAGGTTACTTCCGAGCACACGGTTTAAGCGTTTGTGCTCAAACATGTGTCTAAAGACACGGGAGACCTTGTTACCGTTTTTCCATGCTTTAATGTGGCGAACTCGAGGGATAAAGGGTTCAGCCACGAGGGCAACGTCCCGTACTTTAACCATTTTAAGGTCGATACGGTACCCTTGGGGCAAATTGAGGGTTAGTTTTCTCATAGTGTCCCCGGTCAGGAGCAGGTTTCCCGAGGTTTAAGAGACAACAAAAATTCGCCAAGTATAACTTAGGCGAGTAAGCCATTATAAGACCTAAGGGGGGTAAAAGTCAAGTTTGGGACAACTAAAACAGTTGACAAACAAGGTACTTCGTGTTATATTAACACTATCTAAACAAAGCACATCTAGGAGAACAAAAGATGAACGCGCTAGTGATAGTTCTTGTTGTTGTAGCGATTCTTTTTGTTATCTTCCGGTTTGTTGGAAAACGAAACAGTGAAGAGAACTTGATGGTGGAGCGGTTTAAGGCGCGTTTTGACGTTAATCCGCATTCAACTAAGGCACATAAGCTAGTTGCTAGAAAACTGACTCAATTGCGGTCCCTTGCAGCTTATGGCACGACAGATGATATTAAAGAGTTGGAGCTGGCACTTAAAGTTGCCAAACAATATGGTTTTGCCCAGTAAAAGTGAGTTTACGGCCAAGGTTATTTCCCTTGGCCTTTTTTTATGCAGCAGTTTTGTTGCCTTTGAACCAATTTGAAATCTTTGAAACAATTCCTGTTGTTTCCTGTTTTGTTGAAAGCGCAATTTGTTCCTGTCTTTCCTTCGCAAGTTTTTGAGCTTGGTTTAGGTAGTTCTGAGCGTCAAGAGTTATTCCTCGGGAGATTTTAGCTGCAATTTGCTCTATTTCAACATCATCTTTCCCTTTAAGTTCTTTAAATAGTGTCTCACGTTCCTCAGCACTGCCTGTTGATAGCTGGCGAACAAGCTGTATTAAGTTTTTGGCTGCCGTCTGGTCATGGTCTATTGGAGCACTTTCGGGTGCTGTCAAAACAGGTATCCCATCCCGAGCTCTTGAGTAATGAGCCTGTGCTTCTCCTGTTATGGTTTGAGGTGCGGCTTGTGGAAAGGTAAGTACCTCCTGTGATGGATAAGGAGCGCTTTCTTCTTGTTTTTTTGTTTCCTCAGCGTTCATGTGTATTGAATAATCGCTATACAAAAGTATTATTTCTCTTTTGGAAGATCAATATGGGGTGCATGCATTTTAACATCCTTTGATCCACAAATTCGGCACTCAAGGGGATTGGCTGTTTTTTCGCATTGCTTACAGATATAAAGGCCATCAACTTCTTTTACCTGGTCAGCCGAACAGACGTTACACAAAAAAACGACGTCATCTTGTTTCACCTCACCATCATTGGGACAGATAAATTTAATCTCTGGGTTCTGAGGCTC
>CAYQUL010000024.1:0-11776 GCA_964420735.1 uncultured Gammaproteobacteria bacterium | reverse complement strand
AATGATCTTAAACGCCAAAAACACCATCTCTTCAGCAAAACGCTTGATGGGACGCCGACTTGACGACGCAGAGGTCAAACGAACACGAGATATGGTTCCTTTTGAAATTGTTTCAAAAGATGGCATGGCTGCAATTAATGTAGAGGGAAAAACATATACACCTCAAGAAATTGCGGCTAAGGTTTTAATGAAACTTAAAGCAGATGCCGAAAGCTACCTTGGTGAGACTGTAACCCAGGCTGTCATTACAGTTCCTGCTTACTTTGACGATGCGCAGCGACAGGCAACAAAGCAAGCCGGGGAAATTGCTGGTCTTAAAGTTGAGCGCATTATTAATGAGCCTACTGCCGCAGCCTTGGCCTATGGATTGGACAAAAAGAAAAATGAAAAAATAGCGGTCTACGACTTAGGTGGAGGAACCTTTGATATTTCAATTCTCGAACTTGGAGATGGAGTCTTTGAAGTGAAGGCAACAAATGGTGATACTCATTTGGGAGGAGACGATTTTGATGCCCGAGTTGTGGACTACATCTGTGAAGAGTTTAAGAAAGAAACGGCTGTTGACTTAAAGAAAGATACACAAGCTTTGCAGCGGGTTCGTGATGCAGCTGAGAAGGCCAAGATCGAGTTGTCTGCTTCTCAAGAAGCCGAAATTAATCAGCCTTATATTACTCAAAAAGACGGACAACCACTGCACTTAACCATGAAGATTACTCGTGCCAAATTCGAGTCAATTGTTGCTGACTTAATTGACGCGACCATGAAGCCTGTTGAGGCAGCCTTAAAAGACGCAAAACTTTCAAAGACAGACATTGACGAGGTCATCATGGTTGGTGGAATGACTCGAGTACCAAAAGTTGTTGATGCAGTGAAGGCGTTTTTTGGAAAAGAGCCAAATCGCGGAGTTAACCCTGATGAAGTTGTAGCAATTGGAGCTGCAATTCAAGGTGGAGTCTTAGGTGGAGAGGTTAAAGACATATTACTTCTGGACGTAACTCCATTAACTCTTGCAATTGAGACCATGGGTGGAGTTGCAACTCCTATGATTACTCGAAACACGACCGTTCCTGCAAGTAAAACGGAAATTTTCTCAACTGCGGCTGACAACCAGACACAAGTTGAAATCCACATTACTCAAGGTGAGCGCCCAATGAGTGCAAACAACAAAGACTTAGGTCGGTTTATCTTAGATGGAATTCCCCCATCCCCTCGAGGTGTACCTCAGGTTGAAGTTACTTTTGATATTGATGCCTCTGGAATCCTTAAAGTTACAGCTAAAGACAAGGCAACCAGTAAAACTCAACACATTACCATTAGTGGGGCGGTAGGACTAACTGATGAGGAAGTTAAAAAGATGCAAGAGGAAGCAGAAGCTAACAAAGTGGAAGATGACAAGAAGAAAGAGTTGGTTGGAGCACGAAACGCAGCTGATGCACTTGTCATTACAGCAGAGAAAGCCCTAAAGGACGCAGGAGACAAAGTTGAGGCGGACGTTAGGACTCAAGTTGAAGAGAAAGTAAAAGCTGTTAAGGATGTTATGAACTCCGAGAACAAAGAAGAGATAGTGGCTAAATCAAATGAGTTATCTGAAACGTTGCAAAAAATTGGAGAAAAACTCTATGCTGCAGCACAGCCACAAGGGGACGCAAAGCCTGAAGGTGAAGCACAAGCAGAAGAGCCAAAGAAAGACGACAAGAAAGATGGAGACGTTGAAGAAGGTGAAGTGGTCAGTTAACGACGCCTCTCTTTTTGAGTCAAAATAAAAGCCACCCTTAAGGGTGGCTTTCAAGATTAGTTCTGCCCAGCTTTTCGAATGTGTGAGGGGGCTTCTTTAATCCAAGTCATACCTTCTTTGTCCTCTGTAACTGATGCTGATTGTATAAATGATGCTTCGTCAAATTCATCTCCCGCAAAAAAGGCTGAGATGTCTGAAAGATACAGATTGACCTTGAATACCGGATCAGAATCGTTTAACGGCAAACAGTAGATCGAGTTGTCACCAACAAACTTGGCGTACTGCATACCAACCCCTGTTTTGGAATTAATGGTACCCACAGTCTTCATTTTCGTGTCTCCAAATGTGTCTGGTTTATTTAATTCAGACTGTATTGCAGGTAATATGCTTCTTTGTGCAACTTTTGTAAAGTGAGATCGAACTGACAAATGATACAGCTTCTGCAGAGAATCAGAATCGATTTTGACGTTGCTTTGAACTGAATACTGTTTCAGGTATCTCCTTATAAGCTCTTTTATCAGTCTTGTCGCCTTACCTTTAAAGCGGTCGCTGCTAAATTCTACAATTTGCTCGAATGTACGTGGAACTCTTGTCAGATGTTTTGACTCAGACAAAATAGTATCTCCTTAAACTAAATACGAGTAAACATTATATCAAACTATTAAATCACCTATTAGCAGACGGTTTCTTTGAGTGCTTAACAATTGACCACTCTCTTGGTACAATAGACCCACTATGGCAGCCGGCAAACCAGATTATTACGATATTTTAGGAGTGAACAAAACTGCTTCAGCTGAAGAGCTTAAAAAAGCATACCGAAAGCAAGCTCTTGAGTGGCATCCTGATCGTCACAAAGATAACAAGGAAGCAGCTGAAAAACGCTTCAAGGAGATTAACGAGGCGTATCAGATCTTATCTGACACTCAAAAACGAGCAGCATATGACCAATACGGGCACCAAGCATTTGCTCCAGGTGGTGGTGGAGGTGGACCATTTGGAGGTGGAAATCCGTTTACCTATACATATAGCGCCGGCGGCAAGAGTCACTTTGCAGGGGCTGATTTTGGTGATCCCTTTGATATTTTTGAACAGTTTTTTGGTGGCGCATTTCGGCAAGCACCGAGGAAACAGCGTTACAGTATTGGGATTACATTTGATGAAGCGGTTCATGGTGTCGAAAAGCAAGTAACAATTGAAGGAAAGAAACGAACAATTAAAATTCCTGCAGGGGTTGATGAAGGAACCAGAATCGAGTTTGATGATTTCTCACTCTCTGTTGATGTTGCAGTGTCTGACACTTTTGAGCGTGATGGCTCAGACATCTATGTAAAAGTGAGTGTTTCCTATTCATTGGCTGTTTTAGGTGGAGAAATTTTGGTTCCGACTATCGATAAACCAGTAAAAATGAAAATTAGAGCAGGAACTCAGAGTGGAACGATGATGCGGCTAAAGGGGCAAGGAGTGAAACAACTTCGTTCAAATGACAGAGGAGACGAATACGTTAAAATTCAAGTAGTCATCCCGGAGAAACTTTCTCGGGAACAGAGAAGTCTTATTAACGAACTGAAAAAATCCGGAATGTAGGTAAAAAAGGGAGATTTGACTAATGGCGACAGGAAAATTGATGATTCATGATGGTAAGGTTGACAAATATCTACTCGATGACCCAGTTCCACATAGACTTGATGGGTTTACCGAATCAGCGGCACTTGAAATTCTAAAAAAGCACGGTTGGGAGAAGGTATCATCCGACGGGCTTCCATGGGAAGATCACACGACAACCGTTAAGTTTAGTCCAACCAAGTCTGACACTCGTCCGAGGATATTTAAGTCAGAACTGAGTTGAGGCTATGGGCAGGAGAAAAAGCTCTCCTGCCTCGTTGACTTTTTGAGCTCCTAGGCATACAATGGCCTAGAAATTGTGGTATAGTACGAGGTGGGTTACAGCCCACCATTTTTCATACATTTATGCAACCAACCGCACGAAACGAATTTACCCAAGCCTTAAAAGCGCTTACTCAAGAGCGCGGTATTGAGGTGGAAACAATTCTTGAAACACTCAAGGAAGCATATGTCGCGGCATATAAGCGTGATGCACGGGATCGAGGCGAAGATGTTGATACACAAGAATTTGATGCTGAAATTAATGGTGCAAATGGTGAAGCCAAGATCTTCGCTTGGCCACTTGAGAAACCGGAAGAGCGAAAGGATGTAACCCCTCCAGGATTTGGTCGTATTGCTGCCCAGACAGCCAAGCAGGTCATTCATCAAAAGATAAGAGAAGCTGAAAAAACAGTTTTATTTGCTGATTTTGAAGGGCGTGTTGGAAGCCTCATTTCTGGAATGGTCTTGCGATTTGATGGCCCTAACGTTCGTGTTGACTTAGGTCGAGCAGAGGGCTTCATGCCAGCTGAGGAAAGAACCAGTTCTGAAAGACTTAATATCGGACAAAGACTCACCTTTTTACTTAAAGGTATTGAAGAAACTCCACGCGGAAAGCAAATATTACTTTCTCGGGCAGATCCTGATTTTGTGAAAAAGGTGTTTGCTCGTGAAGTCCCTGAAATTGCAGCTGGGAGTGTCGAAATTCGAACCATTGCTCGAGAGCCTGGTGTTCGAACAAAAATTGCTGTTGTTTCTTCTCAGCCTGGAGTTGACCCTGTTGGAAGCTGTGTAGGACAGAAAGGTATTCGTGTACAAGCTGTAACTAACGAGCTTGGTGGAGAGCGGATTGACATCATCCCTTGGACTGAAGATGCAGAAGACTTTGTAAAGGCAACACTTGCTCCGGTAAACGTTATTGCACTAAAGCTTGATCGAACAGTCAATACTGCGTTTATCACCGTTCCAGATGGAGAACTTTCGTTGGCAATTGGAAAAGAAGGGCAAAACGTACGGCTTGCCAGTAAACTTACAGGTTTTCGTATTGAAGTACAAGGAGATGGATCTGGCCCTGTTGTTAAACCTGAAGAAATACAGGAAGCTGTTGAAGCACCTGTCGTAGTTCAAGAGGTCACCTCTGAGTTACCAGCACAAGAACCATCCGTCGTTGAAAAACCAACTGACGAGACTCACTAACATGCGTCCCGATATACTCTCACTACCTTATGAAAACAAAGCGTCCACCAATAGTTACCGTTTTGGGTCATGTTGACCACGGAAAAACGACTCTTCTTGATGCCATTCGAAAATCAAATATTGCTGCTCGTGAAGCTGGTGGCATTACGCAATCAATTGGTGCGTCTAAAATAAAAACTTCTCAAGGAACAATTACTTTTATTGATACTCCAGGTCACGCAGCCTTTTCGCAAATGCGTTCTCGTGGTGCAAAAGTGGCTGATATTGCCATTTTGGTTGTTGCGGCAAGTGAAGGACCAATGCCACAAACAAAGGAAGCCCTCCAGTTTATTCGAGAAGCAAATATCCCAATGATTGTAGCTTTAACTAAAGTTGATTTGGCTAACGCCAACGTAGATCGGGTGAAAGGACTTCTTGAGGCAGAAGGTGTTTTCTTTGAAGGTCGTGGAGGAGACACCCCATCAGTTGAAATTGCGGCTCGTGAAGGAAAAGGTATACCAGAACTTCTTGAAACAATTGAGCTACTTGCAGAAGTGAATGAAATTGCAGCTGACGCTGATGGAGATTTATCAGCGTTAATTATTGAGACAAATAAAGACAAAAGTGGAGTAACTGCCTCGGTCATTGTTAGAGAGGGAACACTTTCTGTTGGTGCAGATATCGCAACGGAAGGGGAGACAACTCGTGTTCGCGGACTTTTTGATGCGGATGGAAAACCGATTAAAAAAGCACTTCCTGGAGACCCTGTGGTTTTATTAGGTTTTGTAAAAACACCGCATGTTGGGGCCCTTGTTGTTCCAGCTCATATGGCAGAGCTTCTGGATCATAAAAGGCAAGAGAAACAACAAATTTCTACGGCAGCAGGCTTCCGTATTATGGTTAAAACACAAACAGCTGGTTCGCTTGAGGCGCTTATTCCAAGTTTGCCAAAGGGAGTAGTCGTTCTTTCAAGTGGTGTTGGTGAGGTGACTGAAAGCGATATCTTTTTTGCCAAAGCCGCAGGTGCTCGTGTTTTTACATTTGAGACAAAGGCCCCTGGTTCAGTTTTAAGACTGGCAGACCAAGAAGGTGTAAAAGTTGAGTCGTTTCGAGTAATTTATGAGTTGATCAAGCGACTTGAGGAAATTTTGGCAGAAGGTGCCATTGAAATTTTAGGGAAAGCTGATGTTGTGGCAATTTTTCCTTTTGATGGAAAGCGTGTTGCCGGTAGCAAAATTAAAAATGGACGAATTCGAGCAAAAGACATGTTAACCGTCATGCGAGCTGACAAGGAAATTGGGAAAGTTCGTGTGGAGTCGATTCGCAAAGGTCGTGATGTAGTCGCTGAAGTCCGAGAAGGTGAGGAATGTGGCATACTCTTTAATCCTCAAATTGCTTTTATGGTAGGTGACGTGTTACTGTCGGTTAAATAAATAAAATGAAGCCATCTCTTTTAACAGCTCTCACAGACTCTAAATCAGTTTTGGTTTTGCTTCCCAAAAACCCTTATTTCGATCAGGTAGCGGCAGCCACCTCACTTTATTTAGGTCTTCAATCAAAATATGAAATAACGATGGTCTCCCCAATTCCAATGGTTGTTGACTACAATCGGTTAGTAGCTGTTGATAAAATTACTACTGAAATTGGGAACAAAAACCTTGTAATTAAAGTGTCAGCGTCCGGTGTTGAGCGGGTCTTGTACGACACCGATGGAATAGACCTGATGCTTACCATGGTTCCAAAGACGGGAATGGCAGTTCCAAAGCCTGAGGACTTACGTTTTTCGATGAATGGCATAAACGCTGATACTGTAATTTTAATTGGTGGAGCAAATGAAACACACTTTCCCTCACTTACCTTAAAAGACCTGGCCGATGTGAAGTTGATTCATATTGGTCGAGAAAGTGTCACGATTCCTGGTCGAGATGTTATATCACTTGCAACAAGTGCCTCAACAATTTCGGAAGTAGTTGCTCGGCTTTTTGAAGAAGCAACTATTGTGGTTGATGGAGACTGCGCAACAAACTTGCTTATGGGAATAACTGAAGGGAGTCGCAATTTTGTTGGACCTGATGTGACAAGCCACACCTTCCGTGTTATGGCAAATCTTCTTGATCGTGGTGGAAAGAGAGTTCCTGCAAGAATAAATCCTTCAACACAGATTGCACAACAACCCGCTCCCATTTCCCAGCCTGCACAAGCTGCACCTAAAAGCTGGTTAGAGCCAAAAATTTATAAAGGGACAACTGTTTCCTAAAAAAAGTGCCAGGGAACTCCCTGGCGTGTTTACCTATTCTTTTACCATTTGGTACTCCATACCAATTACCCTCAAAAAAGACTCAACACTTTCACACACCTCGTTATCTGCACCTCCTTTCGCTGGGTATGTCACGAGAAAGCATTGGGTATGGATAGCCGCATCTGGTTCAAAGTTATATAAACTGACTGAAATACTCCGCCCATCCTTCATTTTGAAATGAGGCCGTAGTGCTGCAAGTAGACCATTTGGCACCTTGCGATTAATTATTTCAAGTAATTGCTCTTGAAAGATTATTTTGTAGCAAGAACCATTCTCAATATGCAGTTGGTTTGGCCGAGTAATGGCAATGACAACTTCAGCTGGTTGAACAACAGGTCCTTCAACTGTCCGAAGAAGCGCACAAAGAATCGCTCTTGTTACATATTCTTCTGACAACAAAACAACAGTAACTGGATGTTTGCTTTCCACTTTCAACTCCTTTTAAAGTAACTCTTGAGTAGCAAGTATATCATTTGAGGCTTATTTTTAAGAATAAAAGGCGACGGTTTGTTTTATCCCTTCGGTGAGGGAAACGGTTGCCCTCCAGCCTAATACCTCATTAGCTTTTTTGGGTGAAAGTGCGTTGTGACGGGTGTCTCCGTATCTTTCGGGTCCAAAAACTGGAGGGTTATTGGTCTTAAGTGCTTTAGCTAGTGTTTCATAAATTTCTTTATTTGATGTCCTTACCCCAGTTGCGATATTGAAGTAATCATTATCCTTATGCCCAAGGGCTTTTATGTTCGCCTCAACGACATCCTTAACAAAGACATAGTCGCGGGTGTGCCCCCCATCCCCATTAATGGTTGGGGTTATTCCCTCCATCATTTTTTGGGTAAAAATAGCGATAATCCCTGCCTCACGATTTCCAGCTTGGCGTGGACCATATACATTTGCGTAACGCAGTGACACATAGTTAATGCCAAATAGATTTGAGTAGAGTCGAAGGTACATTTCTCCTGCAAATTTTGAGACTCCATAAAAAGAGCTCGGGCGGACAATCGGTTCATCTTCAGAAATTGGAAGTTTGTCCTCTGTTATGTCTCCATACAAAGCGCCACCCGTGTTTGAATAAATTATTTTGTGGACCTCATGCCGCTTGCTTACTTCAAGCAGGTTCATCATTCCGGTGATATTAATGTCCCGGTCTTCATCAGGATGATCCATGGAGTATGGCACTTCATTTTGTGCCGCTAAGTGAAAAACTGCTTCAGGTTTAAACTGTTTAAAAGCGCTATCCATGTCGTCAGAGTTTCGAATATCTACCTCAAAAAAAGTGCTTTTCTTGTGAATATTTGCTCTGTTGCCACTCCGCATGTTGTCAAGAACTGCTACATCGTGTCCTTCACTAATCAATCTGTCTTGAATGTGACTTCCGATAAAGCCTGCTCCTCCTGTTACCAGTGCTCTCATAATTGTAGTATAACAAAAAGAGGCAGCACGTTTTGTGCTGCCTGCTTAGCCTTACTTAAAGGAGTCGGGTTTCTTAAAGACAAAAAATGCACTCATTACTGCAGGATGAATATAGCTTTCTCTGGTCATGATATTGTCAGAAATCAGGCCAATTGTACCGTTTGCAATTTTTGAATTTTGAACTCCAAACACTTGGTCTGCCGCCGGCCCATGTTCCATTCCGTTCTTGATAAGTGCTGCAACCTCAGTTGGAATACTAAACGAGGTTGATCGACTAAGTCCCTCCTTGCCATTTTTGCCAAGAACAACCACCCAGGTAAACTCTTGCATAGTCTTTTCAACCATTTCGATTCCTCCTTCAACTCCAACCCAAAAGTCGGCTTCTGGATGCTTATCCCTCGTATCGGTTGCCCTATTACGTGCGCCATGCATCGTCTCGTCGCTAGACAACGGCTGGTTGGAAACATTTGATACCGCCTCACAACCAAGCACTTCTACCGACTCGTCTGGAAAAAGAGTAAGAAAGCCACTTTTGACAACCATGATCTTAACAGGGTTTAAAGAACCCACATAGATTAATTTCATCACAGCTCCTTAATGCCAATATGTATAAAACTCTCCACAAGACTTCCCCTATATCGGGTAAATGGACTTGTGAAGCAATGGTAATCTAACCCATAAGTTTAGTCAACAAAGAGGGCGAAGGGCTTTTCTATTGTGCTTTGCATCTTTTGGTTTTCTGTGATATATTACCCACTAGATGTATGCAAGGTTTGTGGCTGCCGCCCATTTACTTTGGCATGACATGACTTAAAACACATATGGCACTATCACGAGAGCAAAAGCTCGACATAATCACAAAATTTGCAAGAGAGAAAAGTGACACTGGTTCTCCAGAGGTCCAGATTGCCCTTCTTACCGCTCAAATTGAACAACTTGTTGGTCATTTAAAAGAGCACGCAAAAGATATACACTCACGACGTGGCCTATTAAGCATGGTCGCAAAACGTCGAAGGCTTCTTTCCTATCTCGCTAAGCGCGATATGGAACGATTTGAAAAAGTTCGCAAAGACTTGCAACTACATTAATTAACAAATGACTGAAATAATTAAAACGTTAGAAATAGGTGGACGAACGCTCACCTTAAAAACAGGTATTCTTGCGCCTCAAGCAAGTTTGGCAGTCACTGCTCAATATGGCGACACGGTCGTCCTTGCTACTGTTACCTCTGCACCACTTCGACAAGAACTCGACTACTTCCCACTTTCAGTTGAATATCAAGAAAGACTTTATGCAGGAGGACGTATTAAAGGTTCTCGATGGGTAAAGCGTGAAGGACGTCCAACAGACGACGAAATTTTAAAGGGTCGCTTGATTGACCGCTCAATTCGTCCACTTTTCCCTAAGACTTACAAAATGGATGTGCAAGTTATTGCAACCGTTTTATCAGTTGATAACGAGAATGACCCAGCAATGACAGCCGGATTTGCAGTGTCCGCTGCTCTAACAGCTTCTTCACTCCCTTGGTCTGGACCAGTTTCAATCATAAACGTTGGCTTAATTGATGGTGAGTATGTTGTTAACCCAACAAATGAGCAAGAAGAAAAGTCAAAAATGGATTTAATCGTTTCAGCTACAAAAGAGGCCATAATTATGGTTGAGGCAGGTGCAAATGAAGTCTCAGAAGAGGAAGTTATCAAAGGAATCGAGTTTGCACAAAAGGAAAGCAAGAAAGTGTTTGATCTCTTAAATGATTTTGCAAAAGAGGTTGGAAATGAAAAGGAAGTAACCAAGAAAGATGAGCACTCAAAGGAGCTTGTGAAGATTGTATCTGATTTAGCTGAAAAGAAACTTCCTGAAGTGATTGATCAGATGGCTAAAAAAGAAGGTAAAAGTGCCTTGTGGGATGAACTCTTGGCAGAAGTGAAAACTGCAGTTGAGCCAGATCAGCAAATGGAAGCTGCAATTGTGCTTGATGATATGAAAAAGGAAGTTATTCGCAAAAACATTCTGAAAGGTGTTCGTCCAGATGGACGAAAGTTAGACCAAGTACGAGTTCTTACAAGTGCCGTTGGTGTTCTTCCTCGAACACATGGTTCAGCACTTTTCCAAAGAGGAGCCACACAAGTTATGAACATTGCCACTATTGGACCATTATCTGACGGACAGCTATTAGAGTCAGCAGAAGGAGAACGAGAACAGCGCTACATTCACCACTACATAATGCCGCCTTTCTCAACTGGTGAAACAGGTCGTGTTGGTCAACCTTCACGACGAGAAATTGGACACGGAGCCCTAGCTGAACGAGCTTTGTCACCTGTCATTCCAGATGAGAAAACTTTTCCCTATGCAATGAGACTAGTGTCTGAAGTTTTGTCTTCAAACGGAAGTACATCAATGGCTTCAACTTGTGGATCCACCTTGTCTTTGATGGACGCCGGAGTGCCAATTAAGTCACCTGTTTCAGGTATTGCCATGGGACTAGTTATTGAAAGTGACAAAGAATACGCCGTCATGACTGATATTGCAGGAATTGAAGACTTTAACGGAGACATGGACTTTAAAGTTGCAGGAACTGCAGACGGTATCACCGCGATGCAATTAGATGTAAAAACATTAAACTTAACTGCAAAAATCTTGAAAGACGCTATTGCACAGGCAAAAGTTGGACGCGCTTTTATCTTAAAGCACATGCTCGAAACAATTTCAGAACCAAGAGCTGAAGTTTCAACTTATGCACCAAAAGTAAAGACTGTTTACATCGATCCAACCAAGATTGGTGAAGTTGTTGGGCCTGGGGGCAAAATTATTAAGCGAATTATTGCTGAAACAGGCGCATCAGTTGAAATTAACGATGACGGTTCTGTTGCAATCTCCGCTGTTGACATCGAAGCAGTTAACAAAGCAGTTACTTGGGTTGAGTCAATTGTAAAAGTCCCAGTACCAGGGGAGATTTATGAAGGAGAAGTTGTTCGAATTGAGCGGTTTGGAGCCTTTGTAGAGATTCTTCCAGGAAAAGACGGATTAGTACACGTCTCAGACATGGGTGAAGGATTTGTTTCTTCCCCGGAGGACATTGTTTCAATGGGTGAGAAAGTTCAAGTACGAGTGAAAGAAGTTGACCAAATGGGAAGAATTAACTTGTCTTTAAACCTTGACCCCGCAACTGATGCAGCCAAAGAGGAAGCACGAGCCGCAGCTGGTAGTGGACGAGACTTTGATCGAGGACACGACCGAGGAGATGTTCAAGTACGTGCTCGCGGCCAGCGGGCCCA
>CAYQUL010000023.1:0-12115 GCA_964420735.1 uncultured Gammaproteobacteria bacterium | reverse complement strand
CTCTATCTTGAGTTTATTATTTTTTCTGACGAGGGGATACAGTGCATTCCAATTTTCGCCGGCCGAGTGCAGCGAAAATTTACTCGATATACCCTCCCCTCTTTAGCCAAAATTCCAGTGGGGTTTGTAGATGCTTTGCGAATTCTCCTTCGCGAGAGACCTTCAATTGTAGTTTCTTTTGGAGGGTTTGCTGCAGTTCCAGTTGTCTTTGCATCGTTTCTTTTGCGGATTCCTGTTATTCTTCACGAGCAAACCATTGCAGTGGGGCTTGCAAACAAAGTAAGTTCTTATTTTGCAACAACCATAGCCGTTGCGCGTAAAGAAAGCTCGCAATACTTTCCTAAGGGTAAGTTAAAGGTGACTGGCAATCCCCTGCTTCCACAAATATCGCAAATTACTCCAAGAGGTTCGCTCCCAAAGCGACCGACCTTGTATATCACTTGCGGCTCTCGAGGTGCACAAATTGTGAATAACGCAATTCTCTCAGCGCTCCCTACTTTACTTAAGAAATACAAAATCATTCACCAGACTGGGGACTTGGATTATGCAAAGTTTGTGAAAGAGCATGACATGCTCGATGAGGTTTCTCAAAAACACTATACAGTTGCCTCTTTTACTGATCCTCGTCGGGTATGGAAACTGTATGAAGAGAGCCATATTGTTGTCGCCCGCGCTGGTGCAAACACGGTAAGTGAAGTCGTTGTGGCGGCTCGCCCTGCCGTTTTTATTCCCATTCCTTGGACACGGTATAACGAGCAAACAAAGAACGCCCAGGCTGTTGTTAATCAAGGTGGAGCGTTGCTTCTTCCTCAAAATGAGTTGTCTGGTGAAACACTTGTTTTGCATTTAGAAAAAATTGTTCAAAATTATCACAATTTTGTACAAAAATTGACCCTTATTAACTCTCTTGATCGTGAAGCGGCCGACACTCTTGCAAAACTCATTTTAAAAACTATTCCGGTATGAAACTGCGTTCAGTCTTTCGACTCCGACGGCTCGTTCTTGTTTTAGGTTTAGTTTTAGCGATTTTTACCATCTACACAATTGTGTCACCGATTCAAGAAGTGCAATGTGTAACCATTGATCACCCATGCAACAATCTGTTAGCGGCTCGCTTAAGTGCGACAGCAAATGGAAAACCTGCCTTTTTGGCAATGAGGTCACTGAGTAGCTATCTAGCTTCAGAAAGTCGAGTTGTTACTTCTCGAATGATTTATTCATTCCCGAGAATGATTCGAGTTGATATAATTGTTCGCGAGCCTGCAATTGCAATTAAGCCTGCTGGGGTAAACGAATATACCCTCTTTGATGAAACTGGTCGAGTGATTGATGTAGTAAATGAAACGAGTTTGCCAACACTCACGATTTTACAGTCAATTAATGCTGAAGAAATTTCATTTGTATCACAAATGTTTACTTCACTTGTCACCTATTTTGGGGTAACAAGCGGCCAGATACGTGATAACGCTTTACAGGTGTCGATTCATGCGAATCAGCCGTATGACTTTAATTATCCGGTAACAGGGGATGTTGATCGTCTCCTTGGTGCCACTCGTGTTGTATTAGGGGAGTTGAATGTAGTGCATGAAAACCCTACAATGAAAACAATTGATTTTAGGTTCAAGAACCCAGTCGTGAAAAATACAAACAAATAAATGACAACAAAACCACGCATAATTTCAGCAATTGATATCGGATCTTCAAAAATTGTCACCTTAATTGCACAAGTTTCAGTGGAGCCTATGACTTATGAGACAACAGTTAACATAGTTGGTGTCTCTTCAACTCCTTCAAAGGGTGTAAAGAAAGGCCAAATTGTTGATATTGAAGATGCTGTTGAGTCCTCTATTGCTTCTGTTGAAGCAGCAGAGCGAATGGCAGGATATCACCTTGACCGCGCCTATATCTCCGTTGGAGGGGCACACATTGCGTCACAGAACTCAACTGGTGTTGTTGCGGTCTCTGACCCTCATGGTGAAGTAACAGGAGCTGATGTTGATCGAGTAATTGACGCCGCTCGAGCTATTTCACTCCCCGCCTCTCGGCAAATTATTCATGTGCTTCCTCGAGAGTTTATGGTTGATGGAGAACATGGAGTCCGCGACCCGATCGCTATGTCTGGAGTAAGACTTGAAGTTGAGACACATTTAATCACAGCTTCTTCTGCTGCTCTTAAAAATTTAACGAAAGCGGTTGGTGAAGTGGGGGTTACCATAGACGAAACCGTTTTCACTGCCTATGCAGCTAGTTTTGCAACACTTTCTGATACTGAAAAGGAATTAGGTTGTGTCTTAATTGACATTGGTTCAGGTACCACATCAGTTGCAGCCTTTGTAGACGGAGCTCTTGCCTATTCAGGTGCACTTCCAATTGGTGCAAGAAACATAACAAATGACTTGGCAATTGGGCTGCGTGTATCTCTTGACTCTGCTGAGGCAATTAAGCTTGCTCTCTCGAACAATAAGCAAGTCAGAAGTGAGAAAGACGTTAAGCTTGAACAAGTAGATATCTCTGAAACAGGTTCTGGAGAAGTTAAAAAAGTTGCAAAGCGAACTCTGACTGATGGAATTATTCGTCCACGACTCAATGAAATTTTTAATATGGTAAAGATGGAGCTTGAGCGTGCTGGAATTATCAACAAAATTCCTTCCGGTGCAATTTTGACTGGAGGAGGAGCTAAGACGTATGGAATTGAAGATGCTGCGAGAAAAACACTTGGACTTCCTGTTCGTGTTGCTACTCCAAAAGGTGTTGCTGGGTTAATTGATGATATCGTTGACCCATCGTTCTCAACTGCAGTTGGGTTAATTCTCTATGGTGCTTCTTCCACTCCTTCTGAGCGTGAACAGAAGTCAATGAACATGACACAAAAATTGAAGTTGCCAAATGGAAATATTTTTTCTAAACTGGTTGATACAGTAAAAGAACTCCTGCCTTAGTCGTGCTTATTGTTTTTGACAATAAACGGTTATCTGTTACACTGCCCCTAGTTATATTTTTTATTTATGGCTCTCGTTAAACCAGATGCTGCACGCATCGCAAAAATTAAAGTTATTGGTGTTGGTGGTGGTGGTGGAAACGCAGTCGCTTCAATGGTTGAAACAAGCACTATTAACGGAGTAGAGTTTATCGTTGTTAATACCGATGCTCAAGTTCTTCTCGATAATGGTGCAATGACCAAACTTCAAATCGGAGAGAAATTAACTCGTGGTTTAGGCGTTGGTGGAAATCCTGAAATTGGTGCACAAGCAGCAGAGGAATCTGCAGAAAAAATTAAAGAGCTTCTTGTTGACTCAGATATGGTGTTTATCACTGCAGGTATGGGTGGAGGCACTGGAACTGGTGCATCTTCCGTTGTTGCACGAATTGCAAAAGAACTTGGTGCCTTGACTGTAGCAATTGTAACGAAGCCATTCTCTTTTGAAGGAGCCAGACGGGCAATGCTTGCTGAAGAGGGTATCGAGCGACTACGAGATGAAGTGGACACTTTAATTGTTATTCCAAATCAAAGACTCATGGATGTTATTGACAGAAAAATGACACTAATCGAAGCCTTTAAGATTGTTGATGGAGTTCTGGGACAAGCAGTAACTGGTATTGCTGAAATTATTACAACTCCAGGACTGGTTAACGTTGACTTTGCCGACGTAAAGACAATTATGAAAGACGCTGGCACCGCACTTTTAGGTATTGGAACGGGAGTTGGCGAAAATCGTGCACAAATGGCAGCACGGGCTGCAGTCTCTTCCCCACTTTTGGATCTTACCATTGATGGAGCACGAGGTGTTCTCTTTAATATTACTGGTGGTAGTGACTTAACAATGTTTGAGGTTGATGAGGCTGCTCGAATTATCTCCTCAGCGGCCGACCCAGATGCCAACATTATCTTTGGTAGCGTAATCCGAGCGGACATGAGTGACCAGGTGAGAATCACGGTTATTGCAACTGGCTTTGACGAAACTCAAGCAAGAATTTCAAAAATGAATAGGCCAATTGAGCCAGTTCGCATGGAAGGAGTTATTAGTACCCATCGTGAGGAAGAGATACCAGAACCTCAACAGCAACCACAGAGAGCAGAGGAGCAAACTCGAGAGGTGCAGGACCCAAACAAAGATGAATTTGGTGAAGATTTTGAAATTCCAGCCTTCCTCAGAAAGATTCACTAACCCGTTAAGGAGGGAACTGTGAAGATCTTCGCAAAGTTTCTCACTATTATTAGTTTGCTAGTGCTTGTTTTGTCTGTCATCTTTGGAGTCTATTTATTACTAAGTTCAGTCAATTGACTGTTTGTACAAAACTAGGGCTCCCTTAACTAGGCGAGCCCGTATTCTTATCTTTCACCAGGTCCCTTTCCATACTGGTGTCGTCCATAACTGACGAAACTTAGGATTAACGCTACTAATAGTAGGAATCCAACGACATCCCATACCTGCGGAGTCAAAGGTCACCTCCTAAACTAGCTCAGCTATTGTTAGTATAGTACTCCGTTTCACGCTCAGAATACTTGACAAAGTCTATGATTGGTATATAATGTGCTTACTTAAAGGTTGACTCCAAAGGTCTTCCCTTAAGGTGAATAGGCCCTCTAATTCAGGGCGCTCGCTTAATTTCAATTTTGCGAGAGAACAGCGGGCACATAACCCGGTTTTACTGGGCCTTTCAATATATAAAAGTAACCTTACTCTCAATACAGAGGGGATTTTTGTCCCACTCAGGGCTATTTAAGCCGATAGTTGACAAAAATAGGTTATTGATATATACTATACAAGTTCATTAACAAACGAAGTTTCGAGGTAACCGATGAAGAGATTTAAACAAGTCTTTTGATCGGTCCCCTTGAGTCGGTAAGGTGTGACTGTTTTAGCCATAACAGACACCTGCTGGCAGGGCGAACCATTCTGAGAGGCTTTTTTTGTCGGGGTGTGCGTAGACCCATTAGTGGTTATTCGCACACTATTACCTACAGCTGTTTTTTTCACTTGGGACCAACCCTAAGGTTGGTCCCAGCACTTTTTAACTTAAACGAAAAAGTCTTTTTGACTTTCTTAAATGGTACACAACATGTGTTGTGTACTTATTAGGGAAGCCAACAGGCTACTTGTCGATGTTTTTTACATTGACCTACGTTTTCTCAAGCGTTCTTTCGCCACGGCAAAAAATTATCAATATACATTATTGAAAATTATTAGGCCGTTTTTGGCACCGTAAGAGATTACATAGTGGATAGGATTTGCCCTTCCTTAATAAAAGGGCATTGTTAATAGGCCGAAGTATATTTGAGCGTCCAGATATGGACCATACTAAGGCCTAATAAGCATTGTTGCGGAAGGTGTTCTTTCATTTTTTTTGGGAACACCTTTCTTCCCCACTTTCGAGCGGCTTCATTTAAATGAAGCCGCTTTTTCTTTCCCAAAAATCTTCATTTCGTGTACAATAGCCTCACACATGGCAATTGATACTTCAGTTCAAAAAAAACAAACAACATACTTTGAATCAGTTGATTTACAAATGGACTTTCCGTTGATGGAAAGAAATTTGGTTACCCGGTGGTATGAAGAGGGAATTGTTAATGCCTACCTTCACAAAAACGACTCATCTGATAAGTATTTTTCCTTTCAGGATGGTCCAATAACGGCAAACAACCCAATGGGGGTTCACCATGCATGGGGAAGAACCTACAAAGATTTGTGGCAACGCTACAAAAATATGCAGGGATTCCGGGAACGGTTTCAAAATGGATTTGATTGCCAAGGCCTTTGGGTTGAAGTAGAGGTAGAAAAAGAGTTGGGATTACACAATAAAAAAGACATTGAAAACTTAGTTCCTGGGGACAAGAAGGAAAGTATCGCTAAATTTATTGATTTGTGTCGTGCCCGTGTAATGAAGTTTTCTGCAATTCAAACTGACCAGACCAAACGACTTGGTAACTTTATGGATTGGGAAAACTCGTACTTTACCATGTCATCTGAAAACAACTACATGATTTGGCATTTCTTGAAAAAATGCTATGAGCGAGGGCTTATTTACAAAGGACATGACTCTGTACCGTGGTGCCCGCGATGTGGAACGGCCATTTCCCAGCATGAGATGCTCACTGAAGACTATAAAGATGCCGTTCACGAATCAGTCTTCTTTGCTCTTCCCGTAACAGGTGAGGATTATTCATTGCTTGTTTGGACAACTACACCGTGGACCGTGCCAGCTAACGTTGCTGTTGCTGTTCACCCTGATTGGACGTATGCAATTTGGAAGGATCACGAACAAAATAAATCATATGCAATTCTTGAGCGAGGTGACTGGGAAGGGGAAGTGACGGTATCAGAACGTGTTTTCTCCTTTGTAAAAGGAAATTGGGAAAAAATAAAAGAAGTAAAAGGTGAAGAGTTGCTTGGTAAGAGATATGAAGGGCCATATGACGCACTAACTGCTGTACAATCGGCGAAAGAAGCAAAACCTGATACTTTCCACATGGTGATTGCGGCAAAAGATTTAGTTACGCCTCACGAGGGGACAGGATTAGTTCATATTGCACCTGGGGCTGGTACAGAGGATTTTTCACTGGGAAAAACAAACGATTTGCCCGTCATTGCACCAATTGATGAGGAGGCAAATTATTATGATGGGTTTGGAGACTTAAGCCATCAAAATGCCAAAAAGCACCCAGAACTTATAATTGACTACCTTAAGACAACTCCATTTTTTGTTACAAGTCACATGTTTAAACATCGCTACCCTGCTTGTTGGAGATGTAAAACTGAGCTTGTCTGGCGTGTTGTTGATGAGTGGTACATTGGCATGGACAAGGGGACGCCTACCCTTCGTTCTGAAATGATTGAGGCAGCTAAAAAGATTGCTTGGATGCCAGAGTTTGGTTTGAAACGTGAACTTGATTGGTTGGAAAATATGCATGACTGGCTTATTTCAAAAAAGAGATATTGGGGGCTGGCTTTACCAATCTGGGTGTGTGACACCTGTCACCAATTTGAAGTACTTGGTGGAGAAAAAGAACTTCATGAGCGAGCAATTGAGGGCGCTGAAGCGTTTGAAGGTAAAACACCTCACAAACCATATATAGATGGCATAAAAATTAAGTGTACAGCTTGTGGTGGTGTTTCTTCACGCATTCCTGATGTGGGAAACCCATGGCTTGACGCGGGTATTGTTCCCTTTTCAACCATAGCGCAAGGAAACAAGGGAGAACCAATGTATATGGCTAATCGTGAAGAGTGGCAAAAGTGGTTTCCAATTGACTTTATTACAGAAAGTTTTCCAGGACAGTTTAAAAACTGGTTTTACTCAATGATTGCCATGAGTACTGTTCTTGAAAACAAGCAACCATTTGACAGGGTACTCGGCTTTGGGACACTTCTTGCAGAAGATGGGCGTGCAATGCATAAAAGTTGGGGTAACTCAATTGAGTTTAATGAAGGTGCTGACAAAATTGGAGCTGATGTGATGCGGTGGATGTTTGCCGCAACTAACCCAGCTGACAATATGCTTTTTGGTTACAAAAAAGGTGATGAAGTACGTCGACAAGTATTAATTAAACTCTGGAATTCATATAACTTTTTTGTAATGAACGCTAACTTAATAGGTTTTACTCCTGAGAACTTAACTGAAAGTGCTGATATTTTGGATATTTGGATAAATGCAAGAAAAGCAGAGCTAATTGCCGCGGTTACAGATTCACTCGACAACTTTGATGCAGCAGGAGCAACAGAAGCAATTGCCGTCTTTATTGACGACCTTTCCAACTGGTACATTAGGCGCTCTCGAGAGCGCATTACGCTCGAATTTCTATCAACACTTTATTTGGTTTTAGTTGATGTCTGTCGGCTTATTGCGCCGATTATGCCTTTTGTTTCTGAAACGATATTCACAAATTTAACAAAAGAAACATCAGTTCATCTGTCCACATGGCCAGAAAGGGAAGTGACACCTGACTCAGAGCTAACTGCCAAAATGGCCTACATCCGCCAAGTAACTGAACTTGCTCACAGCAAACGGAAAGATGAAAAAATTGCCGTTAGGCAACCACTGTTGTCCTTGACTGTCACCGCTCCAGTGGAAAAGCCTGATGACCAACTTCTCTCAATATTGTCAGACGAATTAAACGTAAAGAGCGTTGTTTGGCAGAAAGGTGAAACGCTTACTGTCACACTCGATACAACTATTAATGCTGAACTTGAAGCAGAGGCTAAGGCCCGTGAGATTATTAGAACTATTCAAGGCGTACGAAAAGAGATTGGTACAAAGCTTGATGAAAAAATTAACGTGACTTTGCCAGAGTGGCCAAAGGAGCACGAAGATCTGATTAAGAAAAAAACATTAATTCAAGATCTTTCAATTGGTGCGTTTTCTGTACAAAAGGTTTCATGAAAATTCCAGGTAAACTTTCTGGTGTTGTTTCAGTTTTCTCACGGGATTGGGGCGTGACACTTGGTATTTTTACGGCCCTTGTTGTAAGTTTAATAGTCTTGCGGTCAATTGCGCCTGGAGTCTTTCCTCTGTATTTTATCTTCATAATCGGCTCTCTTGTCGCTTTTGTTGTCATTTCAGCTGTAGAGTTTGATATTCTTGCCATCTTTTCCCCATTTTTTTATGTTGGGTCGCTTATTTTCTTAATTCTGCCGATTATTTTTGGTCAGGTGACTCGTGGCGCAGTGCGGTGGGTCCCCTTAGGCCCAATTAGTTTGCAGCCAGCTGAGATCGTGAGACCTTTTCTACTCCTCTTTTTTAGCTATTATGTTCACGCTGAACCAATGAATCCACTGCGGTTCGTCAAAACTTTACTTTTAATGGCCGTCCCCCTCTTCTTAATTCTCTTTCAACCGTCCTTAGGTGTTACTATTTTAACGGCCGTGGCCTTTCTAGGGATTCTTTTAACGGTACCCTTCACCAAGCGCCTTATTTTGCCGGGAATTATCATTGTTTTGTTGATTTCTCCAGTTGTGTGGAGTGTTATGGCGCCTTACCAGAAAACTCGGGTTGAGAGCCTGATTGCACCTCAGAATGACCCTAGTGGAGCAGGGTACAACAGTATTCAGTCCATGATTGCGGTAGGCTCTGGAAAGTTAACAGGTCGTGGCTTAGGGCAAGGCGTTCAAACTCAGTTGTCCTTTCTGCCTGAACGACATACCGACTTTATTTTTGCCTCAGTGAGCGAAGAACTGGGCTTTGTCGGAGCATGCCTCTTGCTTGTTATCTCTTTTTTCCTTCTATTCCGGTTTATTTCAATTGGCTCACACTCAAAAAGTGATGTATTAATAGCCTTCGCGACAGGGGCCTTTGCAACACTTACGCTTCAAACAGTTGTCCATATTGGGATGAATATGGGCTTATTTCCTATCACTGGGCTGCCTCTCCCATTAATCTCCTACGGAGGCTCGTCCCTGCTGTCCACTATGATCATTTATGCCATTCTTCTTTCAGGTAAGCACTCTCGCTTGTAATATTGTCCAATTCACGGTAGAATACGAGTCATGAAATACGCAGTTATCCGCCTACAAGGTCACCAGTACAAAGTCTCTGAAGGAGATGAAATTTTAGTGGACAAAATTAGCGGAGACGTAAGCCCAGAAACACTGTTATTGGTTGATGGAGATGAGGTTAAAGTTGGTGCTCCAGTTCTTACAAACAAAGTGACGGTTAAAGTCCTTTCTGAGGAAAAAGGTGAAAAAATAAGAGGATATAAGTTCCGAGCAAAGTCTCGTTATCACAAAAGTTGGGGACACCGATCTCAACTTACCCGTCTTTCAATCGAGAAGATCGCAGCTTAATGTATCAGACTACTACTTAAGTGATCTCTTGACAGCCGTGAAAATTACAACTATTCTAACTATAACGTTATATGTCAACACATAAAGCAGCAGGTAAAACAAAACAGCACGTCAGTCCAGCAGGAAAGCGCCTTGGAACCAAGGTCTCTCATGGTGAACCAGTAACAACTGGTTCTATTTTAGTGAGACAAAGAGGTACACTTTTACATGCAGGTAAAAACGTTGGAATTGGCCGAGATCACACTCTTTTTGCCCTTATTCAGGGTACCGTTAATTTTGGAAAGAAACTTGGTAAAAATCGAGTATCTGTGGTGTAAGCCGTAAGAGCCTTGCCCTAGTGTCAGTAGACACATCTTACTTATTTGAAAATGGCCGAAGAAATTATTCAGTTTAATGTACATGAACTCCAGCCCAACCCGCTGCAACCTCGCGGCGTTATTACTCCTGAAAGCTTAGTTGATCTAGTTGACTCTATTAAAGAGCACGGTGTCTTGGAGCCCCTCGTTATTGCCAAAACCCCAGCGGGATATCAAATTATTGCCGGAGAGCGTCGTTGGAGAGCCAGTAAACTTGCAGGGCTCACTCACGTACCAGCAGTTATTCGTGAGACGACACCAAAAGGAATGCTTGAGATGGCGTTGGTTGAAAACGTCCAACGAGTTGACCTTAATCCACTTGATCGAGCAAAGGGACTTGAGCGCCTGATGAATGAGTTTGGCCTAACTACCTCTGAAATTGCTGTACGGGTAGGGAAGTCAGTAGCATATGTATCTAATTCGATGCGACTCTTAATCCTTCCAGATGCTCTTAAAGACGGTCTTTTGTCAGGTCTTATTAGTGAAGGTCACGCAAGAGCATTGTCTTCAATTGATGACCCACAGCTCATGGTTGAGGCGTACAAAATCATTCTTCGTGAATCGGGTTCAGTGCGACGCGCTGAAGAGCTTGCTCGACGTATGAAGGCCCGGAGCCAGCAATCTGTGAAGCCTAAGACACGGGTAAACGATATGCAGTTGGTGTCAGACGTAATTGATCAAATGCAGGCAAGTTTGAGGGCAGCCCTGAAGTTAAATGCCGATGAGTCGGATGACAAAACACAGGTCAAGCTCATTCGCTCAAAAAGAGAGACAAAAGTAACCTTTGTTTTCAAAGGTGACATGATTGATACCGAAAAGAAGCTTCAAAAAGTCTACAAGTCCCTCGTTGGTGAGCAAAACCAAGAACAATAATCTTAACTTGGCTTTATCGAGGTATCCATAGAAATACTCCTCATTGGGTGCTAGCAGATATATCAAAACAAGCAGTTAATAGTTTGGAGATTTAACAACACCAGCGTCTTTTGCTGGCCAATAAACAACCCAAGCGCGCCCTGTAATCTTGTCTTTTGGAATAAAACCAATATTTCTTGAGTCAAGCGAGTGTTCCCTGTTGTCACCCAAAACAAAATATTGATCTTCAGGCACAACCAAGTCCTGTCCCTCAGCCGTTACACGTCCGGGAAATATTTGTGTTCCAGGAGCTAGATACACCTCTTTAATTTCTTTGTTATTTACATACACATGGTTGTTTTGCACCCTAACGTGGTCTCCCGGAACTCCGATAATTCTTTTAATAAATTCGTCTTCATATGTTGGTGGTGCTTTAAACACCACTACATCCCCGATCTTAGGGGTTCCAAATCGGTACGAAATTTTGTCAGTCAAGAGATACTCACCGTCATGGAAACTAGGCTCCATTGAACTGCCTTTAATTTTGTGTGGTTGCAGAATAAGGAGATATATAAAAAGAAAAATAGAAATCGCAAACACCACCGTTTGTGCAATTTCAAACAAAAATGAAGTCAGCTTCCTCAACATAGTGCCATTATATGGTGATGGCAAGCCGAAGGGCAAGTGAGAATATGGTAAAATACCGGCAATTGGATCCGTAGCTCAGTTGGTTAGAGCGTTCGATTCACATTCGAAAGGTCAGAGGTTCGAATCCTCTCGGATCCACAAGCAAAATAGGGTATACTAGATGCATATGGATTCACTAACACCATCAAATACATTTGGGTCAGGAGGACTAAAGGAAAACCAATATATGAAAACGACTGAGTATCAGGTCGTTAAGATTTTGCGCGGTGTTTTCCATCTGATCGCTATTGGGATAGGGGCATTAATCGTTTTAACAAAGGACGTGATTAAGGGCTTATTTGGTCGTTAACTTAGTTTAGAGGGACTCCTTCAGAAGCTTTACATATTGTGTAAGTGTTGTTTTTGTGTCCGTCTCCATATATTTTCCCCCTATTTTGGCCTCAAAAAGTACTGCATCAAGTAATAATTTCGCTACTTTAT
>CAYQUL010000022.1:6758-12941 GCA_964420735.1 uncultured Gammaproteobacteria bacterium | reverse complement strand
GCAGCCATTTTGGTTGTGGTCGTGTTTTCGGGACTGACGTTCGTTCAAATCTTTGCGTGAATGGCTGCTGTTGTTAAACGGCTCGACTCTTGCCTCGAGTATATCACAATCTGAGGCCAGAGCGGGAATCGAACCCGCGCATAGTGGTTTTGCAGACCACGGCGTTTCCACTTCGCCATCTGGCCGATACTGCCTATTGTATCAAAAACAATCTAAATTAGCGTTCAAAGAAGTTTATCGGCTGATAGAGGAGAAGCTTTTTGTGCCTAAGTATCTGAAAAAGGACAAATAACAGTCCAATTACAAACGTCGAGGTCATAAAACCCCAGGTATACACTCCTCCGCTAGTATTAAAGCCAACCAGGGTCAAAAAGAAGGGGAGTGAAAATAATTCACAAATAAGAAAAAGGATGTAAGTTCCGTTGCCGATGGTTGCAAATGTAAAGGCTGCACCAACTGCAATACCAAGTAATGTGAAGAAAGGGAAGAGGGAAGTGGTACCGCCAATGAAAAGGTCTTGCTGAATAGCCGCGATATTCCAAAAAGCTAAAAGGTATGCCATTTCAAAAATTAAATGACTTGCCGGGCCATGGAGGAGTCGAAGCGTTTTTTTCAGAAGATGGCCTTGTTTGTTGTTTGGAGCAGCAAAATGCTCAACCAAAATACAGGTGATGTACATGCCACCACCATAAAGGGCGACTGCCAGCAATATTATCTGGGCAACAAAATACTGGAGCTTTAATGGTGAAATAGCGTCTTTTGTCTGGAGAATTGAAAGCAAAATCAAGGCGTGGAGGAGGGTAATTACTACCATTGCGGCCAAATGCATCACAACTACCTTCAAAATATGCTTTTTTGAGTAAGAAAAATCAGACTTTACCATCTTACTTCGTAAAAACAGATATATCGGGGTACCAAAAACTACGCAAAACGAGAGTATGAGTAGTGCAAATTCAAACAAATACATAATTTGATGTTTATTTATTCTAACAGTTAGATTCATTCAAATGGCAGCTATAAAAAAGTGATGTATAGCAAGGGGAGAGGGAAGCAGAA
This sequence comes from uncultured Gammaproteobacteria bacterium, assembly GCA_964420735.1. Lineage (GTDB taxonomy): Bacteria > Patescibacteriota > Microgenomatia > UBA8517 > UBA8517 > CAYQUL01. The sequence goes on along the minus strand of CAYQUL010000022.1, from coordinate 11,885 downwards.
ATTGTGGATAACTGTCGTGAAAGATATATAGGATATGCGTGAAAATAAAGACTTATTATAAGACATTTTGTGGCAGTCATGTGTCGTGAGTGATTGCAATATGTTTTTTAGTGCATTTTATTTGTTTAATACAAAATGCTTTGTTAGACTTTCGTATAACCATGTTACGCCTCAAACGGAGACCACTTCTCTTGACCACCATTGTCATTGTTTTAGTTGTCGTACTAAGCATTTATGTTATAGGTGTTTATTCGGGTGTTAAGGCTGCGATTGAGATAACAACGAGTGATACGGCAAAAGTATACGTAGATGGGGTTATCCAAGGGACAACTCCAGTTACAGTAACAAACACCAATGTTGGTGTTCATATCTTAAAGTTAGTACCTGAAAACAGCCAGCTCCTCCCCTACGAAACACCCCTCTCCCTCGCTCCCCAGGTCAAAACTATTGTGCGACACAAATTCTCAAGCAAAAGTTATCTTTCCTCCACAGAAATCATTTCTTTTCAAAAACAGGTCAAATCTGAGGCTACAATAACGGTAGTTACAAAACCTGCAGATTCCGAAATTTTGTTTGACGGAAATCTTGCTAAAAGCTCTCCTGCGAAGTTTGTCTCTCCTTCAGGACCTCACTTTGTTGTTATCAAGCGAGCTGATTTTGATGTTAAAAGTATTGACGTTGAAAGTTTGCCTGGTTACGATTTAACGGTTTATGTTGAGTTAGCTGCAACCTCTCTCCCCCAAGAATTGTCACAAAAGGAATCACTGCCTGCCACTTTTGTGGTAGTTAAAAATGCCCCAAATAGAAAAGCCACAGTGTATGAGTCCCCCAACATATACTCTCAGGAAGTTGGACATATAGCCTCCGGAAAGGTCATTGAAGTTCTGGATCGAGATGAGAAGAATCTGTGGATAAAAGTGTTTTCTCAAGACACCCCTGCTGGTTGGATTCAGCAAAAGTATAGCTCCCCTTCTGCTCAACCAGCGACACCGCCATAATACACAATTAATACAATTCCCACCCACAGCGCGATTGCGCTTACTAAACTCACGTCTTTTAACAGTATTTTTTCTGGAGCCTCGGTGCGTTCACTTGAAATAAGTCCTTGATATCTCATAATTCCAAAAATCGCCACAGGAATTGTAATCATTAATAATTTGTTAATGGTTGTTGTTCTTGAAATTTCAGAAAGGAACAAGACCAACGGCTCGCTCGCCCGAGGTGACTCGAAGAAAGTAAATAAAGCCCAACTCATCCAGGATGCGTTTCCGAACATGGTTACATATGAATTGAGGGCCTCTTTGTTGTAACCAACAAGACTTTTACGTGTTTCACCACCTGTTCCTATTGCTCCAAGTTCCGCCCTTCTTTTTCCGGAGGCCAAAAATAGTGCTGTCGATATTACACACAAGAGGAACCAAACTGACAAGTGAGCATCAATAATGTAGGCCCCTGCATATATTCGTAAAACAAAACCTGTTGCGATAACCATAATGTCGACAACTGCAATGTGTTTTAAATAGAGCGAGTATGCAATTTGTAACAACAAATAGCCAAAGATCATGATCGTAAACAGGTCAGAGATAGATGAGGCTAGTCTCCATGAGATGAGAATGAGTACACTTGCCAAAACAACCGCCATTGGCACCGATATAAGGCCTGAAGCAATCGGGCGATATTTCTTAATTGGGTGTAGTTTGTCGCGTCCCCTGTCGAGGATGTCGTTAATGACATAAGTTGCACTTGATGCAAAACAGAAAGTGATGAAGGCCTCAAAAACGGGAACTAATTGACGCTTATCGAAAAGTTGTCCGGCAAAGACAATACCTGCAAACACGGCAACATTTTTCGTCCAATGTACTGGTCTGGCAACTTTGATTATTCCGATGAGCTTTTTTTCAATTGAATCCATATAAGAAAGATTGCAAGGGAAACACCTATTAAGAGTATTGTAAGTAACTTCAAGCCAGTATTCAAATAAAGACTGGTAATTCCAAGGGAGGCTGTCACTCCCCAGTAAAAGTATGCAATTTTATTGGTGCTCCATCCTCGATCTAGTAGCTTGTGGTGCAGGTGTCCACGGTCCCCCCAGACTGGTGACTTTCCTTGTGAGACGCGGCGGATAATGGTGTATAAAGTGTCGATTAATGGGACGGCCAAAACAACTGCAAGTGTGCCCACCTTTGTTGTGGTAAGAATGGACAAAATTCCCAGCATAAATCCGGCAAGATTAGACCCAGCAAAGCTTGGCATAATGCGTTGTGGTTCAATATGAAACGGCAAGAACCCCGCAAAGGCACCGGCTGTAATTGCTGAAAGAATCGTAACGGGCCACTCAGCAATGTCAGCTGAGTACTTTAAAGAAAGGGCTGAAATAAAGAGGGCTGCAATCATCACGACACCAGTTAACTGTCCAGCCACTCCTTTGGCACCCATATTAATAAAATTCATTAAGGTAACGATCCAGAACAAGCCAAACAGATCAGATAAAATCCAGATAGATCTCGTCTCACCGAGCAGCTCAAATGAAATTCTTGGGAATGACAAATCAACAATTCCCCCTGAAGGGTTTGAAACGTAGGCAATTCCAATACCGGATACGATTGGACAAGCAGCCGCAATAAATTGAACTAAAAGCCTAACATATGGGTTTATATTGAATCGGTCGTCAATAAGCCCCATTCCAACAAGTATCGTTGCACCTGCGAGGATCCCTTTTAAGTGGGCGTTTAGTGGAAGAAAAATAAGACTTGTTGCAAAGATTGCCACACCGATCGCAAGCCCTCCTCCACGAGGAATTGGTCTGGTGTGAATTACTTTAGGATGAGAGTTTTTTTGAGGATCATCGATAAGATTTAGTTTCCATGCTAGCGAAATAACAAATGGTGTTGATACCCACGAAAAAAAAGCAGCAACGAGAAAAGGAATTAAAATATGTGGTACAAAAAATTCGTTCACAAAAATGGAATGACAGCGACAAGATGATAGATATTAATAATGGCGAGTGTAGAGAGAAGTGTTGTTACCGTTATAATTCCTAGAATCATGTTGTCAATGAATCCATCAGACAAATACTCGCTAATTGCTGTACAGATAACGAGCAACGACAAGACAAGTGCTGGAGGGATAACCAAATATACCGATTGCACCAGTTGATCTACTCCACTTGGCCTTCCAAAGAAAAGAGGTACTTCAGGTGGTAAGTATTTTGAAAACAAAAAAACTGAAGCGATCATCATCAAGTTGATAAGAACGATGGTTATCATTGTTCGCTTGTATGAAAGTAAGCGAAACTTTAGTATTTTCATCTCTGTATTGTACTACGAGGGAAGCTTTTTCCACACTTCAGCTCCATCGATGATTGTAAGAAGGTAATATTCCCTACGAAGGAGCGTGGTGATGTTTGTAAGTGTCGGCTCGTTGGGAAGTAAAATAATGAGAGTAGGCTTAGCACTTGCAAGTGCTTGTACTGTCTCTTCATGGCTTGAAAAATCATCAATATGGTACCCTGCTGTGTATTTAATTGGTGGTATGCGTCGAGAAAGGGCATACACGGGCACCCCATCTTTCCAGATAAAAATCTGGTCACTTGGGCTTGTTGTTAAATTTATAAAATGTGCGAGCTTGTATGTTCGCTCAACAGTAGGGCCAAATAAATTGCGATATGCGCTTGGATTGTTTTGAGCCGTGAAAATACCGGTAAATCTCTCAACATAGTTAGGAATCGGATAGTACCAGAAACTGTAAAAAACGATGACAATACTTGCGACCCACAAAGGAATGATGGTATATGCCTGTTCAATTCTTTTACTAGCAAGAAGCAACCCTACGAGTATTGAAATGGAAGGTAAACTTTGAATTAAGTAATGTGGGTATGGTCTTTCTGAAAGGGTCACCGCAAAAAGGGATGTGGCAAGCCACAACGAAGCAACAATAAACGGTTTTGAAAGTTTTTTCCTCAAAAGCAAAAGAACAAGAAGCGCGACACTCATTAAGGCAAATCGGATAAGCAGTGGTGCGTTCCGAACCAAAAATGGATCAACTTTGTCTTGCGGCCTAAATGAGGAAACATAGCCAACATTTTGTAAAAAGGCTGCCACAACATATTCCTTCCCTGCTCCAGATAGATAATACAGTGCAATACTTATTAAAATTGGCAATGCAAAGCTGATCGAAAAAACTGCAAGTTGCAGGATTATTTGTTTTACCGTCCACTTCTTTTGCTCAAGATTGTTGATAACAATAAGGGTTACCAGAGCAAAAGCATCAAAAGCAGCCGGAATTTTATAGAGGGATGCAAGTGACAACAAAATGCCTGCAACGACAAGTCGCCTATATGAAACCTTTTGATACAGCAAATAAAATGTTGCAATTGTGGGAAGTATCATAAAAAGCTCCGCATTTGCGATTTGCCCTTCAAAAATGGGGATACTGGTGCTGATTGCAAAAAAGATTGTTGCAACCTTTACAATCTTTTTATTTTTAAGAAATGTTGAATTAGCAAATTTCCAAAACAGACTAACACTCACGATTGTCCATGCTGTAAGGATGGCTCTAAACCAAAACATGTTTTCAGCAACAGCTGCCGTGAGGTACAAAAGTGGAGGTTTGTTGTCGTGAAGGGTCTTATATAAAACTAGTCCTCGGCGTACCCCTTGACCAAGTACCAAATAAATCATTTCATCTCCGTAGTAGTATGGCTCAAACAGTGAAGGAATTCGGATTAAAAAGACGATAATTAAGGTTACTATTAGCCAGACCGGGAGACGAAATCTCATGCATTCACTATATCATTGTTACACCTTTTCCGTGACCTTATACTCAATATATTTGCCCAACATAAGCCGAGTGTGCGCATCGAGTCCCGGAAGTGCCCCAAAGATAAATCCAGTAACTGGCATCAAAATAAATTCAAGTGGCATAATGATTGCACGCCACAAAGGAAAGTCTTTTGGTCTCTTGGGTTTATATATACTATCCAAAACAAGCAGAACAATTAGGAAGCTTAAGCCAATGGTTAAGACAAAGGAAGAAATTTGTGGAACCATATAGCCAAGAGTCGTTCTACCAAATGCGGGATTTAAGAGTGTTGGAACTGTTAGCCCAATGGTAATGATAAACCAATTA
>CAYQUL010000022.1:2382-6748 GCA_964420735.1 uncultured Gammaproteobacteria bacterium | reverse complement strand
ACGTTTGGAGTTGTAAAATAATTTTTTATAATCCATGGATCATCTGAGGCTCCCCATGCCCAGCGCTTTAATTGTTCATACTGGTTTTTTATTGTCTTCCAAGTTGTTGTTGATTGAGCTGCATCTGTGTAGAGTGGCAAGTAAATTGGTTCCACTTCAATTCCCCCACCCATTTTATAAAAAGACTTAAAAAAGATACCCCAATCCTCTGGAATTTTGTCGGCATCCCAATAGTCAACTTCAGATAAGAGTTTAAATGAAAGTGAATAATTCTGGCCATTAATCAGTCGATCACGTCGTGGAAGTTGAGACAGATTCCAAAGAGACATAAAAGTGTTTGGTACACGAGTGATTGCAGGAATTTCCCAAATATTGTTATAAAACAAAACTGCTGGCTGCCAGAAGCGTCGATATCGGTTTGGGTTGTCTAAGAACTTAAAGGTAAGACAGGCAAAGTGTTTTTTGTGAAACACATGATCAGCATCACAACTGGTAACTGTAATGTAGTCGATGTTTTTCTTCCGTCCATCAATATAGTGCTTTTTCATCCAGATGGCCGCAAAACGCTCATTGCTTGCCTTACCAACAATTTCACCAGTAACGATTGTGTGAACTGTTACGGTAAAATCAGGAAACAAGTGCCCAAATTGTTTCTTTAGTGCGACCACTTTTTCATTTCTGTCAGCTTCAGGTTCCTTTGCCTCCATTGCAAGAACTGGAACAATGTGTTTCGTGGGAAGATCTTGGTCAGCCAGAGACTGGAATGTTCGTTCAAGTGTTTTAAGCGGTTCTTTATATGTTGGAATAATTACAATGTGGCGCACTAGCTCCAGGTCTGGAAAACTTTTGTTATCCCCCAACCAGTCAAAATTCATAGATGCTTGAATTCTTAAGTGAGAAATAGTGGCGGTTAAAGCTATTGTGAGCGATTGGTAGAACCAGTAAATGTTAAAAAGCAAAATAAAGTAAGCTACAGCATTAGGTATCACAAAAATTCCCCAGTAAGGAAAAAGAATTAAGTTCCAGGAAACAAATCCAGGTAGAATCTCAAGGGCTCGGAGTACTCCCTTTTCATGGTTATTGATAAAGCGGTTTATCATGTGTGAGGTATGTTTATTGTAGTCTTGGGAAGAGGGGGTTTCCAGACTGTACTAACTCGACATTAAATTGATCTGAAATTTTTTGAGCCGTATCAGGAAGGAATGGTGCAAGGTCACAGGCAATTTGTCGGATTGAAACAACAAGATTCTTTAAAACGGTGTCACGCTCCTCTCCTGTTAATTTCCAAACCTCATTCTCATTAATTGTTTTGTCACATTCACTAATTTTGTTCCAAATTAATTGCATTGCTTTATCAAACTGAAAAGCATCAATTGCCTCAATGACCGAGGTGCTTATTGAAAGATCTGCAACAGGGATGGCAATTTTTGCATTTTCTACCATCTTTGCAACTCGGGAGGTTAGGTTTCCGATCCCGTTTGCAAGGTCTGCGGTATATGCTTCCACAAATTTTTCCGTTGTAAAGTCACCATCCTCAATTGGACTAACCTTAGCTAGTAAATAGTATCTTGTGGCGTCAGTTCCATATTGTTTTACCAGGTCATATGGGTTAACCACGTTTCCTAAGCTTTTGCTCATCTTTTGTCCATTGGCTGTTATAAACCCATGAATAAAAACTTGTTTTGAATTTGGAAGGTTTGCTGACATAAGCATTGCTTGCCAAATGGCTGTTTGTTGTCTCAAGTTGTCTTTGCCAGCGACTTGTAGCCCAGGCCAGAACTTGTTGAACTGTTCATCATTTTCAGGCCACCCTAGCGCTGAGATGTAGTTAATCAATGCATCAAACCAAACATACATTACGTGTTGACTGTCACCAGGAACATCAACCCCCCATGGCATTTTTGATTTAAGTCTTGAAATGCTAAAGTCAGATAAACCGTCACTTACAAATTTATGGATTTCAGCCTGTCGAAAAGAAGGAATGACAAAGTTTGGGTTGTCTTTATAGAAAGCAAGAAGTCTTTCTTGGTATTTTGAAAATTTAAAAAAGTAGTTTTCTTCGCTGATAATTTCGATAATAAGTGTTGGGTGAAGTGGACAGTGCCCATCAACAAGTTCAGAATCAGTTTTTTCAAGTTCACAGCCGACACAATACTTCACTTCATAGTTCTTTTTGTAGATGTCACCGCTAGTAAGAGACCGTTTCCAAAACTCTTGAGCTGATGAGATGTGGTGAGGGTCAGTTGTTCGAATGAAATTGTTATATGAAAGGTTTAAGGCTTGCTTTAATTCATCAAACTTTTCAACAAACTCGTCACAGTACTCTTTTGGGTCTTTACCAAGTTCTTGTGCCTTCCTGTAAATTTTTAATCCATGTTCATCTGTCCCAAAATTAAAGAAGACCTCATAACCTTGAAGTGCCTTAGCTCGAGCAATAACGTCAGCTTGTGTAATTTCTAAAGCAAACCCAATATGAGGATCAGCGTTTACATACGGAAGGGTTGTTGTTATATAAAATTTCTTCTCCATTTTGATACTATAGTGAGTGTATTTTAGCACAAAAACAGCCCCCCGTGATGGGGGGCGTTAAACCTAGCAGACATACCATTGTCCTTTTTCGTGCAGAAACGCTTCATGTCGCGCTCCTGGAGTGCCAATACTGGCCCTCTCAATTTGGTCTGTTGCCGTATTGACCCGCATCCTTACCACCATATAGGTGGCGGTTAATGGGTCGAAGACACCATCAGAAATACCAATAAGGACCGAAATCCGATAGTCGGTCCCCTCATTTTCTCCGTTATACACGACCAGCACGGTTTTTACCAAGCCGGTCAACAGCGGGAAAAACTTACTGTAAAGTTTTTCGAGTGCTGTTTCGATGGCCTTCATGTACGGATATGGTTCTTGCTTGTTATGTTGCCACTGAACACTGTCCAGTATCTCGATCGGCAGACCCGCCGCATTAAAAAAATCTTCCACTGACAACGAATCCATATTAGAACTCATAATATCCCCCGTTTGATTTAAACTGGTTATATTATACCCCAAATTACAGAAATAATCAAATTATGGGTCCTTTTGGAGTTTGAGGCTAGCTTGTTTTGACGATTTTTTTGATGCGGTCACTCCACTTATTTGCCCACTCTTCAGCCTCAATCTGTTTTATGGCAATTTTTAGACCTTCTTTGGTGAGTGACTCATGTACAGTTGCAATAGTTGCACTGCTTACTTTAAGGTTTTCCCTGATATTGGCATAACTTCTTCCCTTCCTTAGCCAGTAGGCAACTGCCAATCGTTTGGTTAACATATCAAACTCTGTGGGAGTTAAAAAGTCTCGAATAAAGGCGTCTATTTGGTCTGGGGTTTTTAGGTCTGAAAGTGCTTTTATGAAGCCACGGTCAATCTCTCGTTTTAAATGTTTATTTATTGGTACCTTTGAAATCCTCATCTTTTAGGCAGTATATCATGGGTTTTTAACGTACATTTCTGTTGCGACGACTAGTGCAACAATTAGCAGTCCATTCACCATTGTACCCACTCCAAGGACCCTTAGAATTAAAAAAAGAGAAGTTGCAAAAGACAAAAGGAACCCTCTTCTTGAGTTATCAAAAAGGAGCGAAAGAAATAAAAAAAGAGCAAGGAAGAAGCAAAGGAAAAATACTACTTTAGATGCAGCTAGGTCTGGATTGGTTGAAAACACAACTAACGCGACAACAATCCACAATGCAAAATCTAAAAACAAAGCAGGATAAAAGTACCTGCGCTTGGTTAATGTCTCGTGCCTTTTCTGTATTTTGCTTGAGAACGGTATAATGGGTTTCATGGAAATCCTTTTCCTTATAATACTTATTATTGGCTTTACTGTCATTGGATATTTGGTAAGTAAAAAAAACTCCACCTCACCTGAACTTATTGAAGTTATGAAAATGCTCCAAACTGCCTCAGGTGCTGATCGCAAGATGCTTCTTGAAAATCTTTCTCGAAACAGTGAGTCTTTAAACACCCGACTTGACGCTACTGCCAGACTATTATCTGATGTTCAAAGAAATGTTGGCGAGATGAGTGAAATAGGAAGATCTATGAAAGATCTCCAGTCATTTCTCCGTAGCCCGAAACTTAGAGGTAACCTCGGAGAGCATATATTAAAAGAACTTCTGTCACAGTCACTACCAAAGGGAAGCTTCTTTTTGCAGTACGCTTTTCGTTCAGGAGAGAAAGTTGATGCAGCAATTAAAACCAGCGGTGGACTTATTCCAATTGACTCAAAGTTTCCAATGGAGAACTTTCAAAAAATGGTGGCAACTGAAACCGACGAAGAACAGGCAGTTCTTCGCAAGCAATTTGAAAGAGATATCAAGTTACACAT
>CAYQUL010000022.1:0-2372 GCA_964420735.1 uncultured Gammaproteobacteria bacterium | reverse complement strand
CAAGAAAATACATTTTGGCCGATGAGGGAACAATAGATTATGCATTAATGTATGTTCCAAGTGAGGCTGTCTATTATGAGGTGGTAAACAGTTCTACTCTCTTTGACTATGCAGGAGAAAAGCGAGTGCTTCCTGTTTCACCAACCACCTTTTATGCATATCTAAAAGCAATTCTCATGAGTTTTGAAGGACAAAAGGTTGAAGCTCAAGCAAAAGAAATCCTTGCTTCTCTGCGTGCAATTCAAAAGGATTATACCAAGGTTGAGGAAAACTTAGGCACACTACAGAAGCACATGGTTAATGCCACAAATATGATGATGACTGTCCTAACTGCGTTTAACTCTTTGGGACAAAAGATAGTTCAAACAAAGAATCTAGAAAAAGTAGAACCACGGAAAACAGAAGAACTACCATTGCCCTAAGTTAAGCCTTCCAAAAACGCCACAGGGTGGCTTGCTTTTTGTCAATAATATCGTTCAAATACAATGAATAAGAAACTCAACAACCAACAAATTGAAGCTATTACTCACAAGTCAGGGCCTTTGTTAGTCATAGCTGGTGCTGGAACGGGGAAAACCACGGTTATTACAGAAAGAGTCAAATATTTAGTAACCCAAAAATTGGCGAATCCAAGCGAGATATTAGCATTGACCTTCACTGAAAAAGCTGCACAGGAAATGGAAAGTCGCATTGATGAAGCGCTTCCTTTGGGGTACTCAACCATGTGGGTAATGACCTTTCACGGCTTCTGTGACCGTTTGCTTCGAGAAAGCGCAATTCATATTGGCCTTGACCCTTCATATAGATTGATGACAACAGCTGAAACCATTGATTTACTAACACAGAATTTGTTTGAGTTAGGTTTAAACTACTTTAGGCCACTGGGTAACCCTACAAAATTCTTGTTTGGTCTACTGACCCACTTCTCTCGTCTTCAAGATGAAAACATCAGTCCTGAAACCTACCTAGTTTGGGCAAAAGGAAATATAAAAGACAAATATGAAACGGAGGAAGATCGGTTGGAGGCAGAAAAATACCTCGAGTTAGCAGAGTCCTACGAGTCTTATGACAAATTAAAAACTAAAAACTCTTTAATGGACTTTGGTGACGTGATTATTAAAACAATAGTGCTTCTTTCTCGCCGTCCCAATGTTTTAAAAGAATATCAAAAGAAATTTAAATATGTTTTAGTCGACGAGTTTCAAGACACAAATTTTGCACAAAACGAGTTGGTAAAACTTCTTGCCGGAAGGAAAGGAAACATTACAGTTGTTGCGGATGATGATCAGTCAATTTATCGCTTTAGAGGGGCCGCCGTCTCAAACGTACTTGCGTTTCGCAAAAACTTTGATGACGTAAAAATAGTTACCCTTACCCAAAACTACCGCAGTTTCCAAACGATACTAGACAAAGCTCATGACGCAATTGAACACAATAACCCTGATCGACTTGAAGTGCTTGAAAAAATCGACAAAAGACTGTTGGCACAACGAAAAGGTGACGGAGCCGTTATCTTTTCTCTCTCTCAAACCGCAGAGGACGAAGCTGACTTTGTAACTGAAAAAATAATAGAACTTTCAGACCAGTATGCCTACAAAGACTTTGCTATTTTAGTAAGAGCAAATAACCACGCATCTGCTTTTATTGACTCGCTAACCAAGGCCGGTGTTCCCCATCAGTTTTTAGGTCCTGGAAAATTATTTGAACAGCCTGAGATAACACAACTTATTAGTTACTTAAAAATTATTGTGAATGTCCATGATTCACAAGCTTTGTATGAACTCCTTGTTTCTCCTGAACTTGAAATTGACCCAACAGACGTTGCTCGTGTGTCGTCAGCTTCACGGAAAAACAACGACACCCTTTTTGAAACACTTGTAGAAAATAGTGCAGAGCTTTTAATCTCAGATGACTCTCGTGGAAAGCTACAAACATTTTTGGCCGGTATTACGGCTGACATTGCCAAAGTACCAACACAAAAGGCTGGTGAAATTTTATATGAATATATAAAACGTATTGGAACACTTGAAAACCTGCTTCAAGGAGTAGGAGTGGAAAATGAAGCAAAGGCGGCAAACATTGCAAAGTTTTTCGCAAAGCTAAGGGGTTATGAAACAAATATGCCTCAAGCAAAGTCACCTGAAGTGTTAAGTTGGCTTGTTTTGCAAATGGATTTAGGTGAGTCCCCTGCCGCAGCTGAAGTTGATTGGTCCGACGACGACTCCGTTAAAATTTTGACCGTTCACTCATCAAAAGGATTGGAATTTCCTGTCGTCTTTTTGGTAAACCTGGTAAGTCTCAGGTTTCCTGGAACTGACAGAAAAGAGCAAATACCCATTCCAGACGATTTAATTGTAGAAACATTACCTTCC
>CAYQUL010000021.1:0-13366 GCA_964420735.1 uncultured Gammaproteobacteria bacterium | reverse complement strand
AACGAAAGATTGGCATGGACCAAAGTGGCATGTCAGCTGGGTGGAGATGCGCACTGACCTTATTGGCGATCCAAAATACGACAAAATTCCATATGTTATGACGTATGACGAATTTAAAACATGGACGCCAGGCAATATGCCAATTGTGCAGGAAGCTCAGCGAGCTGGGATCAATTACGATAATCTCGGTGATTACCTTTCGAGGTCAGACTTCCAATCTTTATGGCCACGTGGTCGCCACGCCGAAGCTGGAAGTCCTGATGCCCGATTCCATGCTGACTTTGATGTAAGCGTTGTTGATGGTGTTACCTTGAAAGGTACTATCGTTTATGTCGATTCGCTTGGTGCGTTCGCAGACAACGGTGGAATGAATGAGACAGGTCTCGATGAGGAGCTACGCGCATTGGATATTCAGAATACCGTGGTTGTTGATCTCTGCACTGAATATTGTGTTGAGTTCAGCGCAATGCAGGCCGTCGAGCGTGGGTACGGTGTAATGGTCTTAACTGACTGTGTCCGTCCTGTTAACGTGAATCCTGATGACGAAGCAAAGTCCTTTGCACGTATGCATAATAATGGCATTTTGCTAGCGGACAGTGCTATTGTCCGAGCAGCTGCAAAGAAGCTAGGTAAGATTAAGTAGTTTAGGTTGGGGTGGTTTGGGCACAAGAGCTCGTGCCACCCCTTTTTTCATATCAGTTGACTGTAATTGTGAGTTCGTTTTTTAAACGAACTCTGGCTTATAGCCAATTCGATGATCTTTGAAAATTTATAAATTGGAGTGAATCATGACATCACAAACTGTGTATTCGGGTCTAATTCAACACACGCCAGGAATGGCGTTTCGAGAAGGTGGTATGGGCAAAGAAATTAACGAAGTCCAAAGTCCACTTTTTACACAACTCTTTGACTCTGATATTGTTGCCCATGGAAATGTTGGATTAACCAGCATTCCGGGCCTTGATTATCAGGTTCCTAAACCGCTTGTTGTTGGAAACGATATTGGGCAAAAATTGCCAGATATCAGAAATCCACAAACAGGGAAAATGGAACCAAATCCAGGATCAGCTTTGGCTTTTGAACAAAAAGGTCATCCTGATGAGCCGGCATGGGTTACCACTATTCGTGAGTATTTGTTGCCGGCATTTGATCGGCAAGATCTACTCAAAATCTGGCTGATGGATCGCCATTTTAATCCCACATTTCTGAATCGGGATGCGATGACACGGTACAAAATTGACTTAAAGCAGATGAGTCAGACAGAACGAAACACTGTCAACCGTAATCCTGTTTTGAAGCGTAAAGCTTCAACTGGTGAGTTCATTACCGTTGGTGAATACGAGGAAGTTTTCGGGGAAATTGTCGACAAAGAGGATATTAACTTTTTGCCACATTGCCGTGACGGCATTGTCCGATGGATTCCAAGTATTGAACGACATTTGTTGCGAAGTGCACAAAAAGCACTTTCTGAACAGCAAACGCTAGGTTTGCCACGACCAGTCGTTCGCGATTTGGTGGACTATAAAACAGGATTAAACCCTGTGTCGCCGCCAGATGCAAATGGTATGAATGATAACGTCATCGCTCATGTGTTTAGAAATGCTTGGCAGGGAATTTACACCGATGGTAAACACCGTTGGTGGAAGACGATGCTTCATTTTGGAACAACAGGGGAATACACCAATGACTTTTTGACTAACTTTGGTGTGGATCAGGGAGCAATTGTTATCCGACTCATGACTGGTTGCGGAATGTTGGGTATTGCGTCAACGTATGACACTGTTTACACATTGACGAACCGATATCCAAAAAACTTTTTCCCAACATGGGAATGGATTCCAGAATTGATGGGACCTGAACCTGCGGGATACCGCGCACATAGTCTAAAAATGCAGGAAGCTGCGTTTGAGGAAGCATTTGGCCCAGCGGGGTCGCCTATGCGACAAACAGTTGATTATCTTGAAAAGAGCGGTGAAAACGGATTTGAAGCAACTCGCTTAATCAATATGCACAATCAAAAGAGATTTGATGGGCATCCTTTGTTCTGGAGCGCGCGAGAATTGGTCGACCACTTAAAAAGAGGAGTCTAAAATGACTGACGTACGGCAATCATTTAGTAAGGATTTGTCGTTTGGTAATCAAACCGTTATTCCGTTAATGCAGACATGGCCTGCCACACAGGCTTTTGTATACGGAGAACGTTCTCAAACACTCGCAACTGCGATTGGTCTTTACGACGCCGATCTTCAATATGCGCCATTTGGATACCCGATCACTGTTTTATTGCCATATGTACCACACTTAAGTACGGTCCCAAGTTGGGAAAGCTTACTGAGCAGTTGGTATGGGATAAAATCTGCTGATGCAGGTTCAGAGATTATGGCGGGTGATCTACTTGTCATACTAGACATCACAACAGGGTCTGATAAAAGGCTAATTGCCAGAGCAGCTGAATTGCTTAAAACTGCCTCGCAAAAAGCTGCATCTATTCTTGTTGTTACAGATAACAAACAACGACTTCCTCGCGAAATTGCCACACAAGCGAAATTTTTTACCGGGAGTGTAAATTCCTATTGGAAGATTTTCGCCTATCATCCGATTTCAAATCTTGTATATAATCGTGGACCTCGCAACATATATCTTGTTGGTGAGGGAATAAGAGTTGTTGCCTCCGCAATAGGTGCCCTCGATGCGTTGGCTCGTTTTGATGAGTCAAACACATCACTTGCGGTAACTGCAAATCGTGTAAAAGTTGATGTTAATGCACAGTTGTCATCGTTGGGCAAAAATATTAGTCCTGAACAAATATTTACAACATTTGGTATCTCGACTACTACCAACATACCTGTCTGTGATGGACTAGAAATTAGTGATCGACAGGTGTTAATCACCCCTGTCTGAAGGAGTTTTCAATGCAAATTGGGCAAATGATCAAAAAAAGATATAAGGTCGTTCGCCTCCTGGGAGCCGGGAATATGGGTTCAGTAGCTGAAGTAGAAGACACACAGGTCGGAACTCACTTTGCAGTAAAAGAGATATCTCAAGCAATTCTATTGACTGTAGGATCTCTGGATGCGTTCAAAAAAGAAGCTGCAATCCTTAACAGCTTAAATCACGAAAACCTTGTTCAGTATCGCCTCTTTGAAACAGAAAAAGGGATACATTACATCTTTACAAGTTTAGTCGCAGGCCAAAGCCTTGAGCAGTTAATTGTTGGTGGGCATAACTTCACTGAAGCAGATTCCATATCAATAATTATTCAAGTATTGCGTGGGCTTTCGCATGCACATGGAAAAGGTGTTGTTCACCGTGATATGAAGCCAAGTAATGTCATGTGGAATGGCAAGGTGGCAACGGTAATTGATTTTGGTATCGCAAGATCTGGTGGTGCTGTTGGTGGTTTGACTCAGGCACTTTTTGCCGGTGCATATACCCCGCACTTTGGGGCACCTGAGCAAATTGGGAGTAGCTTGCCAGACCCACGTAATGACATCTACGCGGTAGGAGTCACGATGTACGACATGATTACGTCAGGTCGTGTTTATGGAACGATAGAAGGTGGGCACAAGCGTTTTCCTCAGTTGCCAGCTGATCGATATATCCATGACCCGGTTGACTCTCTGCCAGGTATAAGCAAGGCCCTGGAGTCAGTCCTTTTGAAGGCGACAGCTGTTGCCTTGCCGGCCAGATACAGTTCAGCGGATGAGATGATTTTGGCACTAGAGGCGCTTACACCGGGAGGAACTGTTCCTCCGAGTGGCTTAGTCGCAAGACCATCTGCAAAGACTACACCTAGACCAAAGTCCCAGTGGGACATTCGTCGCACATAGTGCGTTGCACCAGGTTAACCCCTGGTGCATTTTTGTGCCTTATAGTTTTAGCCTATAGATGGTATAATGCCCTATGATCTCAAAATTCTCACAAAAACCAGGCACCAGACCACTTTCGCGAGGGTTTGTCAGGAAACCGGCTCGAACATTCGAGAAGAAGGTAGACTCTTCTTGGCACGCCGAGACAAAAGACTATAACAAAATTGTTGGCGAAGATGGTCATTATTTTCATCAACATGTTGTTATTCCTGGCGTTTTGCGTCTTTTAAATCTTAAGCGAGGTGACTCACTGTTAGACCTTGGTTGTGGGCAAGGCGTTTTAGCTCGTGCGATACCAAGTGGGGTTAGTTATGTGGGTGTTGATGCCGCTGCCGGACTAATTGATGTTGCAAAGAAAATGGACCGTGACCCAAGCCACAAATACATAACGGCAAGCGCAACACGACAACTTCAATTGACTGAATCATTCACCTCATGCGCAATAGTACTTGCATTACAAAACATGGAGCTTCCACAGAATGCAATAAAGAATGCCTCTCAATTACTCCATAAAGAAGGTAAGCTTGCAATTGTCATCAACCATCCAATGTTTCGTATCCCAAGGCAAAGTGGATGGGGAGAACACCCTAACAAACTTCAATATCGGTATATAAATAGATATTTGTCTCATATGAAGATTCCGATTATGATGCATCCATCCAGAAAGGGAAGTGCCGAGACTGTCTCATATCACTTTCCCCTTGCCTATTATATCGACTCAATTATTAAAAACGGATTTGTTGTGACTGGAATTGAAGAGTGGACTAGTGACAAGGAAAGTAAAGGTAAAGCTGCAAAACAAGAGAACAGAGCACGCACTGAAATCCCTCTATTTATGGCAATCCTTGCCCAAAAGAGATAAGCTTTATGTGTGGATAAACGTATTCTTCTTATTACTTTCCTTGTTTTAATCATTGGTTTTGCGGCCGTCTCCTATCCTCGCATACAAAACTACGTCAGCCCACAAGAGAGCGATACTCTCGAAAATGGAGAAATTGTCGTGCTTCGTGAAACCCCCACCCCATCTAAAGCACCAAAAACAGTAAATTACAAAGTTGAAGAAATGGTTACAGGGCTCTCCGTCCCATGGTCTATCGCTTTCACTAGTGTTGACCGCTATTTAGTCAGTGAAAGAAAGGGTACTATTCGAGTCGTTGAAAAAGGAGTTCTTCGAGCTGAACCTGTAATAACTTTTCCAGAAACCTCTCACACAGGGGAAGAAGGAGTCCTTGGTTTAGCTCTAGACCCAGACTACTTATCAAATAAATTTGTATATGTTGTAGTGGCCTATAAAAAGAATACAAAATTAGTTGAAAAAATTGTACGAATGAAAGACAACATATCAACACTAGTTGTCGACAAAGTTATTTATGATGATATTCCTGCAGCCGTTTATCATGATGGTGGCAGAATGCGTTTTGGGTGGGACAATAAACTTTATGTAACAACTGGTGACGCGACTGTTAAGGAAAATGCGCAAAAAATGGATTCTGTTTCAGGCAAAATATTAAGACTGAACACTGACGGAACAGTACCGACTGACAATCCATTCTTCCCTTCTGCCGTTTATAGCTTGGGTCACCGAAACCCACAAGGGCTAGACTGGTACCCTGAAAGTCATGTGCTTTGGGCAACTGAACACGGCCCAAGTGGAAATGATGGACCACTTGGAGGGGACGAAGTAAATGTGATTGAAGAAGGTGAAAATTATGGCTGGCCTCTAGTGTCGCATACCCAAAGCCGCGAAGGTTTTATTTCACCAAAAATAGTTTTTACACCGGCAATTGCACCGGCCTCTGGAATGTTTTATACAGGGAAAGTCTTTCCTCAACTAAAAAACACATTCCTCTTTGGAGGACTTAAAGGTGAAGGTATTTATCAGGTGGTAGTTGATGCAAAAGCTGCCAGCCAAGTAGTTTCATATGGAAAGCTTTCTGGGGTGTCAGTTGGTCGAGTTCGTGATGTTGTTCAATCTCCTGATGGATTAATTTATTTTTCAACCAGTAACACTGACGGTCGTGGAAAGCCGCGGGAGGGAGACGACAAAATACTTCGATTGATACCGGTAAAATAGGAAACACTTTCTCAGAAAAATCTCAGTAAGTAAGACTATAATTGGTCGTATGAAATTATTGGTTGTCGAAGATGAGCATAAAATTGCAAATTCGTTAAAGAAAGGACTTGAACAAGAGTCATATGTTGTAGATGTGGCCTTTGATGGTGATACTGGCTATGATCTAGCCTCAACTGAGCCCTATGATGTCATTGTTTTGGATATCATGCTTCCTGGACGGGACGGGATAAGTATTTGCAAAGAACTTCGCAAAGAGGGAATTCACACACCAGTCTTAATGCTTACCGCAAAAGGAAATATCGAAGACAAAGTTGGCGGTTTAAATAGTGGAGCTGATGACTATTTAACCAAACCGTTTGCTTTTGAGGAACTTCTTGCTCGTGTCCGGGCACTCACTCGTCGCCCTCGTGAGCAGTTAGCAACATCGCTTGAGTATCACGACTTAAGCCTAAATACCCTTACCATGGATGTTAGGCGTGGAAACGTGCCAATAGACTTATCAAGAAAAGAATTTATGCTCCTTGAGTTTTTTATGAGGCATCCAAATACCATATTTAATAAAGATCAATTGATTGAACGGGTATGGAGTATCGACTCGGAGATTTTGCCTAACACGGTTGAAGTTTATGTTGGGTATTTGCGCCGCAAAATTGACACCGCAATGAAGGGTAAGCCGCAATTAATTCACACCGTTCGCGGATTTGGTTATAAACTCGGTGACAGATAAGATAAACTACTGCTATGCTCTTTCAATCCGCACGCTTAAAATTAACCGCCTGGTATGTCGCTATCATTATGGTCGTAAGTCTTTCGTTTAGCGCCTTTGTATACCAAAGTGTAATTTCTGAAGTAAGCCGTGGTTTTCGGCTCCATGCACTGAGAAACTCAGCTTCGATAAATGCAACTCCAGATTGGATTGTCGTGAGGCGTGACCCTGAAACGATAGATCTTGAAAATCAAATTATTAAGGCTGACACCAACTTATTTGAAGAAATTAGGCTTCGAATTATTGTTCAGCTCGGTGTTGTTAATGCCGTCATATTAATCGGAAGTGCGCTGGCAGGGTACTTTTTAGCAGGAAAAACATTACATCCAATTGAGGAAATGGTACTCGATCAGCGACGGTTTATAGGGGACGCTTCTCACGAGTTGCGAACGCCGTTAACTGCCATGAAAACAGAAATAGAGGTTGCTTTGCGTGACAAAAAAATGAGCTTAACTGATGCAAAAGAATTGCTTTGCTCAAATCTTGAAGAGGTGGACAAAATGCAATCACTCTCAAATTACCTCTTGGCCTTAAATAGATATGAGTCTGGTGAAAAAGAGCTTCCAATGAAGAGTATTCAACTAAAAAAAGTTGTTGAACGACAAATTGAGAAACTCAAGCACCTCGCTGAATCTAAAAAAATTGTAGTTAACCAAGAGTTGCAAGATGTATCAGTTCGTGCCAATGAAACTAGTATGGAAGAGCTCGTTTCAATCCTGGTTGATAATGCTATTAAATATACCCCTGTTGAAGGAAACATATTAGTTTCTGTACGAAAGGCAAAAGGCTTAGTTGTTTTTCAAGTAAAAGATAGTGGTATTGGTATTAAGGCAAGTGATATTCCATATATATTTAATCGTTTTTACCGAGCAGATACATCTCGAGCCAAAGAAAAGATTGACGGCTATGGATTAGGCCTATCAATTGCAAAGTCAATTGTGGAAATGCATGGTGGCAGAATTGATGTCCGAAGCGAAATTGGCAAAGGTTCAGCTTTTACGGTCACGCTTCACCAATAAAATCAGCTTCTTCTAAGTTTTACCTAGTAGCCTTAAGGTTCAATGAAAGGAGGTGATTATCTTTGAAAAGAAAAGTAATAATTCCAACAATGGCGTTAATTGCAATTCTTGGTGCAATAGCCTTCGCTTCGGTGCCGGTCTCGGCCCAAGATCCTGTTTACTCAAATTTAGTCACGAGTATTGCACAACGGTTTAATTTGAAAGAGTCTGATGTTGCGTCAGTTGTATCAGAAGTACGTGCACAACACTTAGCTAGTATGCGGACTCAATGGGAAACAAGACTAACACAAGCAGTAACAGATGGAAAAATAACCCAAGATCAGAAAGCTGCAATTATAGCCAAGTACGATGAAGTTCACGGAAAACTTTCTCAATTAGTTGATCTTTCAGATGATGATCGAAAAGCTAAAATGAGCGAGATTCATGAGGAACTTGTAAAGTGGGCAGCTGAAAACAATATCAATCTGAAGCAGTTTGGTGGTTTAGGTTTTGGTAGAGGAGCCAAGATGGGACATATGTTGGGAATGCACACCAGCAATTAGTTAGTTAAAAAACAGTTGAAATGCCGCTTTATGCGGCATTTCTTGTTTTAGAAGGACTTTCAGAATTCCTCAGTATTAGAAATGGTATTTTGGGCCAGTTGCTAGAGAAATAAGTGCAAAAGTCGCTGTTTTTGGTACAACAAACGCTGACGGAAGTGTTACTGCACAAAACATGCAGCTAAACCCCCCTGCTCGCATGTTTGCAAACCAAGGCATATCACGATAACAGGTCTGCTTGAGTATTTGTAGGCATTAGGGTATGGTGAAACATTGTATTAAGGAGGTGATTAATGTGGAAAACGTAATTGAAGACACACCGAAAGAAGATAGCAATAAGCTGATGCTAGTTGGTGTGGCTATCGCAATTGTTGCCGTCCTTGGTATTGTCTTTTTTGCAACAAGAGGAAGTGACTCAAAAACAGCAATTGCCACGACTAGGCCTACCCAACAAGCAGCGACCGTTTCCCCAGTCATTGCAGCTAACACAAAAGAAGTGGAAGGAACGTCAACTGAAAGTGCAGTGAAGCTTGATGCATCGGCGACTCAGGTGACAGTGGAAGCTGGTAGTTTTTATTACAAGCCTAATACCATCAAGGTTAAAAAAGGGGAGAAAATACAAATTGTAATGAAAAGTGTTGATATGATGCATGACTTTAAAATTGATGAATTAAATGTTCATCTGCCAATAACTAAATCAGGACAAACAAATACCGTTATTTTTACCGCTGATACTGTTGGTAAATTTGAGTACTATTGTTCAGTAGGGCAGCACAGAAAAAATGGTCAAGTAGGAACGATTGAAGTTACAAACTAATCACCTAGATTTTAAGGCTGAAGGAAAAGTGCAGAATATTCTGCCTTTTCCTTGCAGTGCTCGTTGCAAAAATATAATTTAGTTTCTTGGTCTAAGCAATTAGGACAACAAATACAATGTTTGTGACAGGTTGCGTCTGCACAATTTACATAGTTGTCACTTGGATTGTTGCACCTGATGCACGTCCCTACGACAACGTGTTTAGGGTCTGAAGTATTAAATCCAACAGTTAGGCGGTTATCAAAAACATACAGCTTTCCCTTGAAGTGCTCGTTTGGATAAAGCTCCATATAGGTCTGAATACCGTTTAGTAATTGATATACATGCTTAAATCCATTTACGACGAGAAACCCTGACGCCTTTTCACAGCGAACCCCTCCTGTGCAAACCGTAACAATAGTTTTGTCCTTAAGGTGTGTGAGTTTAGGTAAAATTGAAGGGAGATCTTTGAAATTTTTAAATTCAGAGAAAAGGGTGTTTTCAAAAAATCCTGAAATGTATTCATAATCATTTCTCATATCAACAACATAAAATTCTTTTTTTGTTACAAACCAATTATGAAGTTCTTTCGCAGTAAGATAATTTCCAGTCATTTCTGTTGGGTTAAGGTTTGAAACACCTGAAGTAACAATCTCATTTCTCACCTTTACAGATAGTTTTGGAAATGCACTCCCAGTTCCTTCACTTCTTTTAAAGTTCATATCAGAAAACCTAGAGTCAGAAGAGACTTTCTCAATATATTGTTCTGTGTTTTCCGTAGTCCCTTCTAAGGTTCCGTTAATTCCCTCACTCGCAACAATAATTCTTCCCTTAAGACCTAGTAACTCACACAACTCCCTTTGCTGATGCATAAGGACATCAGGTTCTTCAATTCCCACGTATTTATAGTACAAAAGTACTTGATGTGTTTTTTTAGTCATGAGGCAGTATATCAAACTCAGAATATACCCCACCAGAAATTTGAACTGGATCAGGCTGACCGATTGCCTTTGTAACACAGGCGGTGACTTGTTCTTTGTTCTTGCAATACATTAATTCCTGTCGCAGGATACTTGCACCTGGGAAATTATTGATATACATTTTGAAAAACTTTTTCATCACTTCAAAGTTTTTTGTTTTCCCCCAGGTTTCTACATACAATTCCATATGTTTCATCATAAGCGCAATATATTCTTCACGAGGCTTTTTGTGTATGCCTTCAGATTTTTCAAATACCCAAGGATTTGAAAAAATACCTCGTCCGATCATAATTCCATGAACCTTGTACTTCTCATTCATGTTTTTCGCCTGGCTATATGTCTTAATGTCCCCGTTTCCGATAATTGTTGTTTGTGGAGCGATTTGTTGAGCCAAACGTACGACTGATCCAATACTTTCCCAGTCAGCATTTCCTGTTGACGCTTGCGCTGCAGTTCTTCCGTGAACAGTGAGGGCATCAATATTTTGATGTAAAAGGAACGGAATCCACTCGGTGTCGACTGACTTATATCCAAGTCTTGTTTTAACGCTAACTGAAATGTCTTGTGCACCTTCTTTAACGGCCATAATAATTTCTCTCGAGAGTTCCTTATTTATACAATGAGCCGCGCCTGCTCCTTTCTTCATTACAGCCTTGTCAGGGCAACCCATGTTTATGTCTACACCATCAAATCCGAGCTCCCTCACCAGTTTTGCCGATTTATACATGTTCTCAGGGTTTGTTCCCCAGATTTGCGCGACAACGGGTCCTTGCTTTTGACTAAACTTCAATTTATCGATCGTTGCTTCTCGCCCTTTTGAAAATAAGCCATCTGAACTGGTAAATTCTGTAAAAAAAACATCAGGACGAGGAAGGTCTGCGACTATCTCACGAAAAACGTAGTCAGTCACGTCCTCCATTGGTGCTAATACCAGAAACGGTTGTGGTAGTTTTGCCCAAAAATTAGACATTTGTGAATTATACCAAAATCGGAGTAAACGGGTTGTCTGCCTGATACAAAAATAATGAGTAACACACAACTTTTTAGGTGATGAAAAACAGAAGTGATCTGTTACACTTTTGTGAAGTATCTATATGCCAGAAAGAATCGTCGCACGAGGAACAAAAGTTATGCTTGAGCATGGCGGTCTGCCTGAAGTACTTAATCCATATCTTACCGATTTAATTATACAAACCGGTGGAGTTGATGGTCCCATTGGTCGCCAGTTTATTGCGCAACCTGAATTAGAAAAAGCAGTAACCCACGAGTCGCTAAGTGACCCACTTCTTGAAGAAGAGCACGAAGTTGCACCAGGACTAGTTTATAAATATGAAGGCGGTGAAGATGAACATGGGAAGTATCCTGGCCGTGCACTCTTTACCATAACTCGAAATTGTGCTGCTTACTGTAGGTATTGTACTCGTGGCCGTGAAGTTGGTATTCCTGCTACAAAAGAAGGTCCTCTGGGGGGAGCCCTTTCACATACTGCCCATCTGTCTCGGGAACAGGTTGATGAATCATTTGATTTTGTTATGTCACATCCAGAAATAAACGA
Organism: uncultured Gammaproteobacteria bacterium; assembly: GCA_964420735.1. Lineage (GTDB taxonomy): Bacteria > Patescibacteriota > Microgenomatia > UBA8517 > UBA8517 > CAYQUL01. Next base: position 1,768 of record CAYQUL010000021.1, on the reverse strand, counting down.
AATAATTCTGTCAGGAGGTGACCCGATGACTGTTAACCCTGAAGCATTAAATTACATCTTTGGTCGACTTGGTCAAATGCAGGAACAAGGACAGTTAGACATTGTTCGAATTGGAACACGCCTTCCCATTCACAATCCTCGAGCAATAAAGCCACATCACCTTGAAGCACTGTCACATCTACATCACCCAAGACTAATGATTCATATGAATCACCCAGCTGAGTTAACAGAAGAGGCACTAGAGGCGCTTCACCATATGCAAAAGGCATCAGAGGATGTTGGTGTAGTAATGAGTCAATCAGTGCTGTTGCGTGGGGTGAACGACAGTCCAGATACGTTAAGACAATTATTTAATAAAGTAGCAAAGGAGGGGTTTGTTCCATACTACGTTTACCAAAACGATGAAGTTGACTGGGCAGAGCACTTTACTGTTCCACTTCCTGAGGCATACGAAATTTGGTCAAAAGTGCGTCCCGTTTTGTCAGGTGTTGCAGCTACAGCAAGACTTGTAATTGACACCCCACAGGGGTATGGAAAAATCCCACTTCCAGAAGGTGGCGCTTGGGATGTAAATTTTTCATCTGGGTTTAGAGACTTCAAAGGTGAAGAAAAAAGTTTTTTCTGATACTGTTTTACATAAAGGAAAATCGCTTATACTTACCGTATGACACATTTTTTCTACTCGTCAAAGAAAAAACGCTTAGCGTTTCTAGACAACATGGGATACGTAGCCGTGCTTTTAGGTATAGTAATGACTGTTCCACAAATATTAACTATTTGGGTAGAGCAGAAGGTTGAAGGCGTATCTGTCGTTACCTGGGCCTCCTATTGTGTGCTTACAGTCTTTTGGATCTACTATGGTGTAATCCACAAGGAGAAACCAATCATTCTGGGGAATGTGTTAGGATTAATGGTCAATATTTCTGTTGTTCTCGGTGTCTTTTTGCTCCGTTAGCCTTCGAAATTTATTTCTACTAAAGGTCAAGCAAATTTGTTGAAGCTGTGAGGCACCCATTGCCAGAAAAAGCAAAATACTTATACACTCTGCTGACCTTATGGGACGATGTTGGAACTTTTTATACTATTGATTCAGTTTTGACTTTTCCTGCGCGTCTATAATTAGCGAAAATTATTCCATTTGGGGAAATTTTAGATGCAAAAAGTTTGAACGCTGCAGGTATTGAACCTTTCTCAAACAAACGTTTTCCGCTGCCAAGAGTAATAGGAAATACTTTAAGCCAAAATTCATCTACCAAATCATGTTGCATTAACGTCTGAATAAGATTACCGCTTCCGTACACTTGTAGATCTGGACCATTTGATTTCTTTAATTTTTTTAATTCGTTAATATCCTTTATTACTACAGTATTTTCCCACGTTGGTTTTTTTAAGGTTTTTGAGACCACATATTTTGTAATCTTGTTTACTTGGGGCCATGTTTCTGTATGCTCTGGCCAATATCCCGCAAAGATGTCATACGTTTTGCGTCCAAGGAGCAAGCCTTCTGTAACTTTCATTTGTTTTTCCATTTCACGACCAGCGACTTCGTCTTTACCAAAATACGGACCCATCCATCCGCCATATTTAAAACCTTCGCTAGCATCTTCTTTGGAGGCACCAGGAGCCTGCATGACGCCATCAAGAGTAAGAAATTCAACAACAACAATCTTTCTCATTCAGACTATTCTATCATACGGTTAATTGACTGGAAAATTAGATTTCGATGCTAAAACACTGGCTGCCCGACAGGGATTCGAACCCCAGTTAC
>CAYQUL010000020.1:0-14339 GCA_964420735.1 uncultured Gammaproteobacteria bacterium | reverse complement strand
GCAACCGTTGCCTTTATAAAACTTCATGTGTGTTATATCAATTCCCATGTCGTTAGTTAGCTTACTTAAGACTGCTGTTTCAGGTTTGGTCTCAATCGTACACACTGAACAAATCTTTCTCACCAAGCGCTGTGCAATAACTGCGTTAATAGTTGAGGCTGCAAGGTAACCTTCAATTCCCATATCAAGTAGACGAGGAATGGCACCTGCTGCGTCGTTAGTGTGTAGTGTCGACAAAACTAAATGTCCTGTTAAAGCTGAGTGAACCGCAATTTCGGCAGTTTCTTTATCTCGAATTTCTCCGACCATAATGATATTAGGGTCGTGCCGTAAAAGTGCTCGTAACCCGGTCGCAAAATCAAGACCAGCCTTTGGGTTCACTTGAATCTGGGTCACCCGATTCATTCCATACTCAATTGGGTCTTCAATCGTACAGACTTTCGAGTCATTCGTGTTAAGCATTGAAAGTACTGAGTAGAGAGTTGTTGTTTTTCCAGAGCCCGTGGGACCTGTAACCAAAATCATTCCGTTTGGCCTTTCAATATTTTGTAAAACAATGTCAAGGTTGGGTCCAGTTAGCCCCAACTCTTCAAGCGAGAATGGTCGAGCACTCTCCCGCAAAATACGAAGCACAACGTTCTCACCATAGAAGCCAGGGATAATCGAAATACGCAATGAAACAGTCTCACCACTTACCGTAATTTTGTGTCTACCATCCTGTGGAATGCGGCGTTCATCAAGCTTTAAGTTTGAAAGAATTTTAATGCGAGCAACAAGCGGCTCTTCAATTTGTTTAGGAAGAGTTACAATGTCCCTCAAATTACCATCAACGCGATAGCGGACTACAACTTTATCAGCATGAGACTCGATGTGGATATCACTTGCGCGCTCTGCAACACCGTAGGTCAAAATGGTATCAAGTACTTTCACAATTGAAAGTTTTTCAGCTGCTTTAGTTAAGTCCCCATCTGCTCCCTGCTCTTTTCCTTCAAGCTCTACCAGTGCTTTAAAATCTTTCTCAATGTTTCGCTTGTACGCGGCCAAGGCACGTCGCATATCTTCAATCGACAAGTAACAAGGAATAATAGTCATCCCCGTGGCACGTTTTGCAAACTCAATTGCCTCAATGTTTGTTGGGTCCTCCATTAATAGCTTCAATGAAGTTCCCTCTATTGAAAGCGGCACCATGCGGTATGTCTCAGCAATATTTTCTGGAATGGTTGCTAATGCCTCATCAGTTATTTCAGTTGTTTTTAGATTAATGAAGGGGACACCTAAGTGTTCAGCAATTAACTGAGAGATAGTAATCTGAGGGATAAGACCCTTAAAAACAAGTACATCTGGAATTGTTTTTCCAAGCTGTTGTGCTCCTTTTTCAGCCTCATCAAAATTGGCTTCAGTAACAAGGCCGGAAGCCAATATAATCTTTTTCAGGACATCATTGGTGATAGTCATAGGGCAGGTAATTTAGTATAACACCCTCAATTTACTGAAGTAGATACAACTGTAATTTGTGTATTACTGGTGCTACTGGCACGTTCAATTGTCGCCTCAATCTTATTGGTTGAATTTGCAGCAACAAGTTTATTATAAATTTTGTCATTTGTTGAAGTTACTACAAAGGTCTGCGTTGACATTCCAAGGGACTTGATTTTCTCCTTGTACCAATCAGTAACTACTTTTGGATCAGTCGTTGTTTCAGCCTTTAAGTCAGGAAAACTTTGGGTCACATGTGCGCCAGGGAACAACCAATCTTGGCTAGCAACAGTTTTGTCTTGCGTTGGAGATGCAGTAGGTTTTGTGGTTGCGGTAGGGGTTGCGGTCGGAGTAGCTGTTTCTTCTGGTATCAAGGTGGGTTCAGGAGTACCTGTAGCAAAGTCGGTGGTCGTTGTATCTGAAAGCACCGGTGGAGTTACTTGTTCACCCGTCGCGTCGCTTCCACGTACAACCACGGCAAACCCTAAAACAATTACAGAGACAACAGTAATAAGCGCTTGTATCACAGGTTCATTATACAGCTTTTTTAGCAAAAACTAGTAGCCTTTTAAGAGAGGTTCCAAGCGGTGTGCAGGTCTGCAAAATGAGGACATCGTCATGCACTTCAAATGCTGCTGACACTTGCGCGGGCCACACTTCTTTCTTTTCAATAACAACAAACTCGGTTACCGCTCCTTCGTGCGTTATCATAATTTTTTCACCAATAGCAAGTTTAGGGAGTGAAAGAAACGGCGTGTTACTACGCGTCATTTCCCAGGGAGAAAGTGAGGAATGAGCAAAAAGGAAACTCATCCCTGGCTCCCAAGGATAAGCTGTTCCCTGGGCGTGTGCCACACCTTGCTGCAACGCCGGTTTGTATACCGCCTCATTCCATGGATCAATATCAAGAATAATCGGGGCAAAGGCATTTATTGCTCCAATTGAGATAAAGGTTCCTGTCGTCGGAATGTGCTCTGGCATTGTACTTGACTGAGCAATTTGAAAATATGGCAGATAAATTACCACAAAAACTACCAGAGAAATAACAATAAGTAAGTCCCCTAATCGTTTCATGAGGCAAAGTATAACAAATAAAACTACATCAAGATCTCAAGCGTTATAACTAAAGGTGCGTGGCTGTTTCTTATTTTCAAATAAATTCCAGTTAGCAGGAGAAATGTATTTAGAAAGTAGATGGTGAGCATGTTGCTATTCCCGGTGGCCGGAAGCATGGCACCTAATACTTGCGCCGCAGAATTGGCGGCAGCGGCACTGGCAGCACTTAAAACATCTGACGAGCCTCCTCTCCCTACACTCGGGGATGGGTCTGCCGGGTCCCCTGGGTCTGTCACGGGAGGAGTCGTTGGTGGAGTACTTTTGCACTCGATGCATGAACCCAAGCTGTGGTTACTGTTTATGTCAGTGTTCACAATTTGGGTACTGGCAAGGATATCCCCCGTGGTAATTGAAACAGGACCATTGTTTCCGTTTGCACTATTGTTTCCGGTGCTGAAATTTTGAAAAATAGTGTTTGAAACACTTGCAATATTGAGTACTGAAACAGAAGAGCTGTTGTGACTATTTACTTCAATGCCATTTGTTGACCCAATCGCATTCCCACTTATTTTTGTATTAATTTTAGTCGTTGAGGTGCCTCCAGTTATGTAAGTCGTATTTATCCCAGTATTTGTTATCCCAGCAGTTGCTTTAATCGATCCTGTCGAAATTGAGACAGCACCAGTGTTTTCACTTACCTCGTTTTTTCCAGTTGTCGCATTCATAATAATGGTGTTATTAATCGTTGCTGTGTTTTTTGCAACAGTTAAGTCTGTGGTCTGGGTTTCGACTTTAATCGTGTTTGCGGTTTGGCTCCCGTTAGCAGTAATTGAAGCACTTCCCGTTTGGCCATTACAGCAGCCAGTTTCTGATACGTTGCTGTTTGTGCTATTTGTGATCGAGGTTTTGTTTTGAATGTCACCTGTTATAACAGATGTTTCGGCTGCTTGATTTTTGTTAGCAGTATTGTCTCCCGTGTTTGCGGTTTGCGAAACAGTGTTTGTAACAGTTGCTTCATTTGATTGAACAACCTGAGTTGCTTGTGTATTTGCAACCTGAACACTTGAAGACGATTCAGATCCATTCCCAGTCACTTCAAAATCCACAGCAAGCACTTGCCCCGGAAACAGGCATACATAAGGCAGGAACAATAAAATAACGAGGATTTTAAGCACGGACACGGGATAGTATAAATTTCGTTCCAAATGATCCAATAGCTAATACTAAAACAATTGGCAGTATCCAAGCAAGGTTGATTGTTCGAGAGCTGTCGGCTGCCGCCTGCATTCCTAATACCTGAGGAACAATTTCCTCTGTTTCACTTTCATCTTCTGGACTAACACCTTGATTTGCCAAACTTAGGTGAGAAGTGCTGTAGCTTGCCACACTCTTTGGCTTGGCTGTTGGTTCAGTTGTTACTATTGTTGTACTTTCATTTGATGAAGTGCCAGAAGAATCATTACTACTTTGGACGTTTGGAATCTCTGAGACGCCACCGATTCCTGTCTCATTGGCAGAAGCTTGCACCGCTTCCTGTCCTATCCCTCTAAAGTTACCAGTCCAATTTCCAAATACATTTACAACCGTTACAAACAGTCTTCCACCGGCAGCTACGTTGTTATTAACAAAGTTCACAAGGCTTGCTACGATATTGGCATCCCCTGTGGTTACTGAGGAATCTCCTCCGGTGTTGCGGCTTGCATCATTTTTTCCGGTGTTAGCTGAAAGGTTAATATTATTAGTCACATGCGCATTATTTGTTTGCGTTGTGGTTGTATTAGTACTTTGATTAACTGAAGCACTGTTATTGCTCTCTGCCCCATTTCCACTGTTTACAGCTGTAATTTCTCCGTTCGCGCCAACTGCAAATTCAGTTCCCTGACTTCCTCCCATATTTGACCCCTCGGGTGAGCCAACAATTCTGCCAATCCACTTACCTGCCTCGTTGACTATAACTAACCACCAGTCACCACCTGCAACATTTGAATTAACAACGTTTACGACTTGAGCTGTCACGCTACTATCTCCTGTTTTAACATTATTCGTCCCATCAGTATTTTTTGAAACTTGATTGTCACCAGTTGTTGCATCGAAAACTAAGTTATTGTCAATTGTTGCGTTATTAACCTGTGTTGTTGTTGTGTCACTTTGGTTTGAAATCGCTGCGTTGTTAGTTGAATCAGCACCATTCCCACTATTACTTGCAAGCGTCTGAACAGTACTTGCTGGAAGGACAATATCACCAATTAAGTCTCCAAAAACATTTACAACTCCATAATAAATGTTACCTGCTACGTTGTTGTTCACCATATTCAAAACACTTGCCGAGACATTCGCGTCGCCTGTATTAATGGTATTGTCTCCACCTGTATTTCGATTTGCATCATTACTTCCCGAGTCAGCAGCAAGCGTCAGGTTGTTACCAACAACAGCATCATTATTTTGGAAAGTAGCCGTATTTGTTGTGACTGAAGCGGCTGCGTCGTTGGTGCTGTTTGCACCGTTGCCTGTGTTTTGTACGCTACCACCTGCCCCTCCACAGTTTGAAATACAGTTTGCTGCAAAATCTAAAACATAATCTCCACGATGGGTATCTTCAATATTAAATTCAGAAACAGAAACGCCGGCTAGGTTGGTGTTTACTGTATTAACTATTGTCCCTGAAACATTGGCATCGCCAGTCGTAATAGTATTGTCCCCTCCTGTGTTTCGTGAAGATGAATTCTCCCCAGTTGTCGTTCCCAACAAGACGTTGTTACCTACAGTAGCATCGTTGTTTTGAATAGTTGTGGAGTTATCTACAACGCTTACGCCAGCGTCATTTGTACTCTCAACCCCGTTGCCGCTGTTCACTACTCCTATTCCGGATTCACTTCCGGTTGGAGTTATTGCGTTATTGGTATTTACATCAGTATTTGCGATTCCAGTTGTTGTGGCGTCCCCTGTCGTTATTTCTGAACCTTGTCCACCGTCAGAGCGTTGTCCACCGGTACCGTTATCAACAACAGGTGCAACTGATGGTGTCGGAGTAGAAGCAACATTACTTGTAGGAACAGGGGAAGGAGTACCACTGCTGTTTTCCAAAGGTGTAGCCGTTGGTGAAGGCGTCTTAATAGGTTTTGGTGTCGGAACAGGGGTTGGTGTCGCCGGTGCTAATGTTGCACCAGGTGGCGCTGTAGGTACAGGTGGTGGCGTGGGAACTAAATCAGGATTATTAGGAAGTGCCGGTGCAGTTGGAGCTGGTGGTGGTGTGGGTATGTCAAGCGCATAAACAGGAAGAACAACATTTGCAAACATTAAAACTGATAGTGCTACTGATATAATTTTTTTCATTTTCTTGTGTATCATCTTTTTTATGCGAACATTTTTGCTTTCTTCAAGTGCTCTATGGAAGTGTGCATAGAGCACTTAAATACTCACGAATTTGACACTCTTTGTAAGAAATGCAAATTAATGCATTCCGAGAGCTGCCAAAAGTTGACTCAAGTTGAATGTGATATTCACATTCACTCCGTTAGAATTCCCCGGAAGAGGAGTTCCTGTTGGAGTGGCGCCGTAAACATTGGAATTACCAGAATTCTCAATACCTACGAGCGTTTCACTGTCGCCAGTTACCACACGAGGGTCTCCTCCAAGAGGAGTACCTGTGTTTTTACCTGCCTTGTTGTATCCAGTTTCACCAAGAGCGTCAACAGAGTTGACGGTTCCACAGTGGTGCCAGAAGAAACTCAGGAAATCGTTTCCACAACTATTATCTTGGAATACGTTTGTATCATTACCGAGTGAGGCTTTGATAGCATTTTTGCTGTCATAACCATTTCCGGCAATCTTTGCAGTTACATCAGTAATACAATCACAATCGATGTTTGCCCAATTAAAATTGGCAGCATTGTCAATTGCAACTCCTACATGTGCATCACCTGTTTCGACGGCAACGTCTCCACCTGTGTTTTTACCTGCTTTGTTGTATCCAGTTTCAGCTTCAGCGTCAACATCGTTAAATATTGAGCTTGAGTTGTACTGTTGTAGAAGAACATCATGACCTAATGAAAGGGCAATGTCGTTCTTGCTATCAGCACCATTTCCAGTAATCCAAAGACTGGTACCTGTTCCTGCATGTCCAGACTCTCCTCCGACTTGTGCCCAGTTACTGTTAGCCAAAGTTTGAGTGTCAACATGAGTGAAGGCATCACCTGTTGTGACTAATACGTCACCACCTGTGTTTTTACCAGCATGATTGTTTCCTGTAGTACTCAATGCATCAATTAAGTTTTTCACAGAAGAATCGTTCTGCTGTGCAACTACTGTTGATCCACCGAGTGAAAGGTTAGCTTTGTTTTCGCTGTCTGCACCATTTCCAGTGACTTTAACTATTGCGTCCTGATCACAGTTACAATTGGTTACGTCTGCTGTGTTGGTGTTTGCAGCATTACTTACACTAACGATAGTTTTTGCATCTCCTGAAGCAACGACCACATCGCCCCCAGTATTTTTGTCTGCTGTATTTCCTCCAGTGTTACTGTTTGCACTAACGTTATTCACGATATTGCTACTGTTGGTTTGAGAAACGACGGTGTTGTTACCTGATTCAACGCTTGTTGTGTTACTACTATCCGTACCATTTCCACTGATTTCGAGATTAATCTCTCCAGCAAAAACAGGAGCGGCAGTATTAACGAAAAGCGCGAAGGAAGCTAAACCGACTGATATTTTTTTTGCGTAGTTCATTTATATTGTCACCCCCTTTCTTTTGAAAGCTTTTAGCACTTCGCTTTCTGTTTGTCCGTTTTTATGTACTTTCATCTTGTAATGAAAGGAACAAAAAAACGGAGGCGCTTCACCTCAAGATATACTTGAGAAGAAGAGCCTCCGTTTGCGGTGAGCTCGCTTAGTTCAGTTCTAACTAGACTATAGAAAGTCTATAACTATTTGTCAACTAATGAAAATATTATCCTCTTTTTTTAATCGTTTTCGACGCAGTTGTCTTTTTTATTTGACGCACCGTAATTTGTGTAACAATACCTTCTTGCACATATAACTCAATACTGCCATATGACTTCACACTTTGAATTGCTTCTGTTATATCACTTAATAGCGCGGGTGATACGTTTGATGTTGAATAGTCTGCGAGGGCGCTCGACATGTATATGTTTTATGGTTTAATTGTTAACTCAATTTTCTCTTTATCACCTTTAATTTCACCAACTTGTAAGACAAAATCAAGGTCAGTAGTATTCACTGGAAAACCAAGCCTAGTAAGTTTTGTTGAAATCGCCTGAACTTCAACGGGATCGTTATGAATCTCAGGTGCTAAAAACTCACTATCATTTTTGTTAACCGAGAGTCGAACGTAGTTTCGCGTATCCATTTTTATGGTCTGTTCGCTCGGATTCATTAGCTTAACAGAAAGAATTAAGAATGTTCTACCAGGAACTGCACTAGCTTTTTGACCCTTCACCACGATTTCATCAACAAACTCAGCCTTCTCAATCGTCATTTTAAGTGTTTTTGCATCCTTTTCCTTTGATATAGGGAAATCAAAATCCTTATTCAAATTTTCTGTAGATCGAGCATTACTTGCTGCGGATTGCGATCCAGTAGTCGTAGAACTATTGCCCCTGTTGAAGAAAAAGTAGAGGAGTGCACCAACAATTAAGAGCACAACAACTACGATAAATAGATTTTTTATTTTTGTTGAACCTCTTTTCATAAAGCACTTATTCTAACTAAACAAAAATAGCCGCTTAGGCATTATGTGGCCATAATAGTGAAGACACTACGCTTTTGTCAAGATGGCAATTCTATCAATTGAACCGACTATCTCCGTAGTTTATTTGAATAAATTCATCCTTACTCATTATTTTGTTGTTAACTGGTATATCAAGCATCCAACCAAGCATCTGGGATACCGACACTCCGACACGAATCCCTGTGAAGGATCCTGGTCCAGTTGCAACTTCAATTTCTCGAAGATAGTTAAGCGTTACCCCCTTTGCGGCAAGCGTCTCAATGATAAAAGGCAGCAGTCGTTGCGACTTTGCCTGTCTTGCCTCTGACTCAAATGACTCGTCGTTTAGTTTTAAAACTATTTTTTCGTTTGAAGAAGTATCTATAAATAATTTCATGTTGTTTATATGTTTAAATGCCGGAAAGAGAAATGGTGTGATCGCCATTTTTTTCAGTAACTAATGTAATAGTAATGTGTGGAGGGATAAAACTCAGCCGATCTGGCCACTCAATAACAAAAACATTTTCGTGTTTTCCCCATTCATGCGTAATTCCGAGCTCTTGAATGTCATCGTCGGCTTTTTCAAGTCGATACAAATCCACATGATACAAGTTCTCAATTCCTCGATCACTCCCCACAACCTCATAGCTTCTTTGAATAATAAAGGTGGGAGAAGTGACTCTGCTTGTTATCCCAAGTCCTTGAGCAATTCCCTGAGTTAACGTGGTTTTTCCTGCACCAAGTTCACCAATTAAGGTCACAATTGACCCACCTACCAGATTACGTCCAATGTGGCGGCCAAGTTCAAGAGTTTCTTCGGCAGTTTTCGTGATGTATACCATAGGGTTATGAGTGAAAGTGTAGCCCCTATTGTATCAAACCCAACATCCCTCAGTCGTGGCGTCCTGCCACCAATAAAACTTTGATGGTACTCATCAGTTAATCCGTATAAAGCTGAAACCAGTATTGAGGTAACAATTGCTACTTTTCGACTTGTTCCATAGGCTCTCTGTGCTCGGTACAAAAGAACTGATAACAGTCCAAAAACTAGAACGTGGGCAAATTTTTTAATGAAAAAGTCTTGCCAATCAATGGTACTGGCTACACCAGTTGGTTTACTTGAGAAGGTAAAAATAACGAGCATCCAAACAACAACTGGAAGCCAAAAATATAGAAATTTAGTTAAGAGGTTGGTCGATTGATTTGTCATAGCCATGTTTTTTATTATACCGCCTTATACAGAAAATGCAGAGAACAACTGAGGTAACAAGAAAGACAACTCCTAAACTCACAAAAACATATCCAAGAGGTGAATAGGAAAGTGTTGTTTCTTTATTTTGATCTAGCTCATACAACACAGAAGCCGTGGGTAAAGGAGCACTCGTTACAACAGTCGGCACGGGAAGAGTGGTAACAACTGACGATACAATTGGTGCTGATGTACTTGCAAGCACTTCAGGGCTAGATGTAGGAAGTGTGGTAGACACTGGAGTTGGACTGACGGTTGCTTGTTTTGGTTCAGTTGTCTGCGCGACACAGATGCTTCCATTTTTGTTCTCAGTTCCCTTTGTTGGTTCTCCAACTTTAAGACTTCCTGCAACCCTAAAGACCGATTGTCCCATTTCTGCCTTGCAGACAGCGTTTTTACCAAAAGAAAGTGTATCAACTTCAGCTTCATCTGTAACTTTAACCAACCGCACGGTGTCCCCTGCATTGTTTAGCTTATTTCCAAATGCATAAACGGCGTATCCCCCTGGAGGTAAACTTCCTTGTAAATCTACTTTGTTGGTCTTTGATGTGTCTCGCAAACGATAGAGAGAAAGATTAATTGTAGAGGTTGATGAAGAGGGGTTACTTATTTCAACCCAATCGTCTTTTTCAGCGTAATACACTTCGCTGATAACAGGATGTACGGTGCTTGTCTCCACTAATAGTTGATATGTAAATAAAAGGTATCGATGTCACTTCCATCGTGATGTACACGAACGTAGCGCAATCGACACCCTCCACCACCAGTGTAGCTACCTCGGTAAAGGGTACCTGCGCTAACTGAGCGAACTTCAGGTGATGAAGTTGAGTTAATATCAATACCATTGTGTAGAGAATAAACTCTTCCTACCCACGTGTTGGCCACAGCCCAAGTCTTGCCATAACCTTGGCTAAACCTAATTGTTGGCGAAATTGGCCAGTTCCAGGTCCCGCTCGGATTAAACGGATCACCAGGAGAACATTCTCCTGGTCCAGAACAATTTTGTGAATCAATTCCAGGTTTTAAGTATGCAAATGGATTTTCAGCAATTTTTCCTTTTGCGACGATAAAATGAAGATGTGCTGCACTACTATTACATGATGCTCCTTGAATAATTGATGCAATTTTTTGCCCTGCAGAAACTTTGCCAGCCTCACTTTCGTCACCTTTTCCTGCGATAATGGCCTGAATAGCTTCGTATTCAGCACGAGAAGAGGCAAGCAATTGTTGATATTTTTTCTCGTCGTTTTGGGTAACTGCCAAGAGCTGGTTTTTCGCTTTTCGCTGTTGGTCAAGATTTAATTTTTGTGTGGCTAAACTCTTTTGAAGGATTTCAAGTTCCACCTTTTGCTGTTTGTAGGTGTCACTGGCTTTAGCAAGCCGCCCAATTAACCCATGATCTGCTTGTTGAATTTGTTTTAAATAATAGTAGGTTGAGAGTGCTTCATTGACTCGTCCTGCCAAAAACAGCGCAAATGGTGTGTCCCCAACTCTCGAGAGCTTATATGTTTCAACAACACGAGATTCAAAAGCGTTTGATAGTTTTGACAAAGAGTCAGAAAGCTGTGACATACGCCCAGAAAGAAGATTTGCTTGTTCTTCAGTCTGAGCAATTTTAAGCTCAGTTAATTTAATTTGTGCATTAAATTGAGCAATCTGATTATTTAAGGTTGTTGCCTTTGCTTGAAGTGTTTTTACCTGTTGTTCATATTCAACTATTTGACGCTCTAAACACGCTCGTCTTGCATTTTCATCGCCAGTGCAATCCTCCCCCAATCCAACCTTTGGGAAAGACACAAAAAGCGCTACTACTGCAAAAAGGATAAGCAATCTTTTCATCGCGTTGTCATTTTCCCCGAAGTGATCGAGACACCGCAACCACTGATCCGAGGAGCGCAATAATAACGGCAGACATAATATCAATCAGAAGAACTATTCCAAATAATTGGAAGAACTCGCCCATTGCCCGAGGTAAAACTGGGATATCCCCAACGTAACGAAAAACAGCAGGGGCCATGTACATCGTTAAAAGCGTTGCTGAGATCCAACCAATTGCAACACCAACGACGCTATACACGATCGCCTCAATCATCAACGGAACACGAATAAACCCTGACGAGGCACCAAGAAACTTCAAACTTTCAATTTCAGGTTTACGCATGGTAACTCGCATCGACATAACAACAAGCAATACTAAAAAGGAGGTGGTCAGAAGAACCGTTACTGCTGAGACACCAACAATACGAAGGGACCGACCAACTTGTTGCAAACGAGAAATGACAGTATTTACTGAGTCTGATCCACCAAGACTTGCTGTAAAGCCAACGGTATCGATAATTGGGTCTTGTTTAACTGAATCAAGTATTTCTTGGGCGTTACCTAAATCATTAACCGAAAACTCAAGGCTGGGAGGAAAGATTGACGGACTTACCAGTTCTCCTAAAAGCGGGTTGTCTTTCGTTGCATCTTTGTAGATTGCATATGCCTCCTCACGACTGACCAATTTCACTGATTTAATGCGAGAGTCTTCAGACAATTTTTGCTTTAAGGAGTTAACAGACTCGGAAGTAGCGTCAGGCTTGATAAAAGCAATTGCCTGTGGGCGAGTTTCAAAGTAGGTAAGGGTTTTACTTACACTAAAAATGGCAACTGCGACAAAAGTGACGACAAAGTAGGTAACTGCCAAAACACTGATTGCGGCCAATGCTTGAAAAGGGGATCTTCTGATATAAGTAAAGCTCGAGTTAACGGTTGTTTTCATGTTTTTTATGTTTGTGATGAATACCAACTTCAGCAAGCTTTCCATTGGATAATGCAATTATTCGCTTTTTCATCCGATCAATTATTTCCATGTTATGAGTGGTCACGATGACTGTTTTTCCTTCCTCATTTATTTTAACAAGTAATTTCATAATTCCATCAGCTGTTTCCCAATCAAGGTTTCCCGTTGGCTCATCAGCAAAAATTAATGATGGATTAATGACTAACGCCCGAGCGATTGCAGCTCGTTGTAGCTCGCCACCTGAGAGTTGTGAAGGAAAAAGGGAGGATCGGTCAGAAAGGCCCACCAAGGCAAGGACGTGCATAACACGGTCTTTCCATTCCTTTTTGTCCACCTTTTTAACAGCTAGCGCCAATTCAACGTTTTCAGCAACGGTCCTTGTGGGGAGCAACTTAAAGTCCTGGAAAACAATCCCCAACTGTTGCCTCAAGTGCGGTACATCCTTCCCTTTCAAGTTATCAATTCTGTGTCCATCTAGGATTATTTCACCTGTTGTTGGCGGGTATTCATGAATAAGGAGCTTCATGATACTTGTCTTTCCTGCACCTGAAGGACCAATGATAAAGACAAACTCTCCTGACTCTATGGTAAAGGAGAGATCTTCTAGAGCCTGTATCGCCCCAAATGATTTGGATACATTTTTAAATTCAAGCATGAGGAAAGCATTACTGAATAACTTTTATACGACCCACATCCATTAGCCAACCGGTTTTTTTACCAGACGCTAATGTCTGACCGTTGACTTGCACATGTTTTCCTACAAAGTTTTGAAGGTTTAGGACCGTTGACGTTAAATAAACATACTTGTCTTTTCCAGTCCCTCGATCAAGATAGTGTGACCCTTCAGCTTCAGCTGGTGCTTCTTTTAAGTCTCCCTCAGCAACATCAGGGAAAGCGCTTAAGTCAGATGTTCCAGCCTCTGTCTGAGTTTCCGCAACCATCGTCTTGCCACCAGATTGGACTGTTGAAGTCGTCCCTTTTGCACTTCCCAAACGAGCCGCACCAAAGCCAGTTGCAATACCGGCAACAACAACAACGACTACAAAAATGGCTAGATTGGTCATTGGATTCTTTTTTTGTTTTGGCATGTCTTCAGGTAGTGGAAAAACTGTTTCAGGAGTTACTGGTTTTTGTACAGTATTATCAAACGTTATTTTTTCTTTGCTTGCAGGCACATGAACCACTTTCTCCATGGAATCACTGTATCACAAAAAAAAGCCCCAGACAATTATTTTTGCCTGAGGAAACATTACTAACTACAATTTCAACTCTGCTTCGATAAACTCATCAATTACTCCATCTAAGACAGCTTCGGTGTTTCCTGTCTCCACATCAGTTCGTAGGTCTTTTACCATCTTGTAAGGGTGCAAGACGTAAGAACGGATCTGGGTGCCCCAGGTGGCAGGTGTATAGTCTCCTTGAATATCTTTTCTTTCCTTCATTGCCCGCTCTTGCTCCAAGGCCCACAATTTAGCTCGAAGCATATTCATTGCGTACTTTCGATTCTGTTCTTGAAAGCGCTCTGTTCGGCACGAGACGACAATTCCTGTTGGTTTGTGAACAATGCGAACTGCTGTCGAAACCTTGTTTACGTTTTGTCCACCATGCCCACCTGCTCGCGTAAAACTTATTTCAAGGTCATCTTCTTTAACATCAATATCTGGCAAATCCATATCTTCAAGTTCAGGCATAACGTCAACTAATGCAAATGAGGTTTGGCGAAGATTATCTGCGTTAAAAGGGGATTGGCGGACTAATCGATGTGTACCTGACTCGTGTTTTAAGTAGCCATAGGAATAGCTTCCAGTGACCTTTATAACCACACTTTTTAAGCCGGCTTCTTCTCCTGGAGTTTCATCAAGAACTTCCCAGTTCCAACCTCGACGCTCGCAGTAACGGGTATACATACGGAAAAGAATACTGCTCCAGTCCATTGCCTCTGTTCCACCTTGTCCGGCATGAATTGAAACAAGGGCATTCTTTTTGTCGTAGCGACCTGATAAATATGCTGTTAGTTCAAGTTTTGATATCCGTTTATCAAGGTCATT
>CAYQUL010000019.1:0-14996 GCA_964420735.1 uncultured Gammaproteobacteria bacterium | reverse complement strand
GGGGCCTTAAGGAGCTTAAATTAACACCAACACCGCCAGCACGAGATTGGATTTCAACAGTTTGGGTAATGTTTTCCATAATGCCTCCACGAGAGTCTTTAGGAGAAGGACTAACGTAACAATTAAAGAAGGTCACTTCATACCCGGTTCCAGCGCCTGAGAGAATGCGTCCTCCTGGCACAAACTTGAATCCTTTCATTACATCAAAAAACTTCGTCTCCCATTCCTTTTGTAACTTTATTGTCGGTTCAAATTGTGCAACACCTCGAGCTACTCGCATCCACATTTGTTCTGGCAAAGTTTCCATGGCCCTTCCATCCTCTTCGTTTTTAAGAGAATACCGATCCATAAAGATTGTTTTTTGAAGGTCAGCTAGTGGAGCATGCTCCTTTATTTCAGATTCGGGAACGAAGAATAGTTTTGACTTACGCTCATCTCGAAAACCACCGTTTTCGTTTTTATCTGCTCCTTGAATTAGTTGTGCCATATTAGTTTTTCAACAATGTCGTCTTTTCAATCAGTTGTTCAAAATCTGACAGATCCTCAAACTCTAAATACACACTTGCAAATCGCAACCACGCAACTTTATCTATTTTCTTTAGTCTTTTCAAGACGGCTTTTCCAACTACTTGAGAAGCAACTTCTTGTGACTGTTTTTTTAACATTTCTCGCTCCACTTCATGAACAATCTCTACAACTTGAGACAAAGCAATTGGTCGCTTTCCCACAGCACGAACAATTCCACGAATCAACTTGTCTGCATCAAACGCCTCTCTCCTTCCATCTTTCTTAATTACTAAAAGAGATGACTTATTTACTCGTTCAAAAGTTGTAAAACGCTTTTCGCATTTCTCACATGAACGCCTGCGTCTGATTGCAAAACCATCTTCAACTATTCGTGATTCAAGAACTTCATTGCGTGCGTCTCCGCAAAACGGGCATTTCATATGTGAAACATAAAATCACTATCGCTAGTGTCAAAATCCATATTCGCGCACTACATGTGGAATGTCAACTATCAATTTCGAGACATTTTCACAAGATTTACGATTGCTTTGATTTCTTGTTTTTATAGGTGTAAGATATTTCTACCTTCACTTATGAAAGTCACAAAGGCAGTCATTCCTGTTGCAGGCTTTGGCACTCGTTTCCTCCCCCAAACTAAGGCAATGCCAAAAGAGATGCTTCCTATCGTGGACAAGCCTACGGTTCAAATTATTGTTGAACAGTTTGTAAAGGCAGGGATTAAAGATATTATTTTAGTCACCGGCTGGCACAAACGGGCAATTGAGGATCACTTTGATACACATCCTGAGCTTGAGGCACTCCTTAAGGAAACTGGGAAAGAGAAAATGCTTGAAGAGTTGCGTTCTATTACTAATTTAGCCAACTTTATTTTCGTGCGTCAAAAGGGACCACGAGGAAATGCGACACCAATTTCAAACGCCCTATCAGCAATTGGAAACAATGAGCCTTACTTGGTCAGTTGGGGGGACGATATTTTAATTTCAGACCCACCCATGGCCACACAACTGATGGAAGCACACGATCGGCTTGGTGGAATTATTTTAGGTTCAATGAAAATGGAAAAACCAGAAGACGGTAAAAAGTATGGCTTTGCGACTGGGAAAGAAATTGAACCTGGAATACTGGAAGTGGAGAATATTATTGAGAAACCTGGTGAGGGCAAAGCGCCTTCAACATATGCAACACTCGCTGGGTTTTTGTTTACCCCTGAGATTAATCCTTATCTGACTCAAGTAGTAAAAGATGTGGTTGGCCGCGAACCTAATTACATTGACGCTCTCTCTCGCTTAATCACTGATAAAAAACAAAAAGTTTATGCAATACAATTTAGAAATGCAAAGTACTATGACACAGGAAGTAAACTGGGGTACCTTAAGGCGGTTGTCGAATTTGCTTTGAGTCACCCGGAGCTTAAAGAAGAATTTCAGAGTTATTTAAAATCAATTACTTCAGAGGGTATTTAATCTTCAAATAAATTGGGTTGCGGATTGACCCCAATTGAAGACAGGCATGCGGCTGTTTTTGTATAAACATACTTCGAGTTATTCATAATCTCAATAACTCTGGGGCGCTTGTCATCTGAGCTTTCAGCCAATATTTGTTCTAAAATTTGTCGATGTTTAAGGGAGGCCTGATTTAATGTTTGCAACTCACCTGCATACTTTGCATGTGGCTTTAAATCAATCAGCAAGTCCGCTGAGTTTCTTAAATATAACTCTGCCTTAGAAAGGGTGATAATGGCTGCGTCCATTTCGTCAAGTGACCATAAGTGACTTGCAGACGAGAGCCGTTTATCTGAGAGTAATAACATATATTGTGACTTCTCTTGTGGTGAAGAAAGGGATGACAAAGTAATTCTGTCCCTTGCGGCCTTTAAAGGCCACAACGGCGAAGTCGGAGTAACGGCACCGGCGTACGGGAGTCCGTAGACGATATCTATTCCTTCTGCTTGGTTTTTGGTAACTGAGACATGCGCGTTAGAACCGGCGTATTTGACTGAAACGGTCTCAAACAAAGATACAAAAAGAACTAGGAGGGCAAAAAAGAGACCAAAAAACTGAGCCAGTCTTTTCATATGTTGCCTGAACAGTGTAGGCTTATTTCACCTTATGAGTCAACTTTCCGAAGATAATACAAAGTTATCGAAACAGAATAATCGGCCATGCCCACAGAACATGCAGAATAATCGGCGCCAAAATATTGCGCGTTTTTGCATATATGAACGAGGCACCACAGCCAAAGACGAAAAGCAGGAACATATAGACCATGAGTGGACCTATTGCCAATTGCCAATCAAAAACAGCCAATGGCAAGTGAAGTACTGCCCAACCAGCACTTACGAGTAAGTTTGATTGAATTTCCTTCTTTGAGACGTCCCATACCCTACTAAATAAATATCCTCTAAAAACAAGCTCCTCAGTGACCGCCGTAATGATTGAAATAACAAAGGTAGAAATAAACATCCCTTGTGTCACATTTGTATTGAAGTTAAATCCTTTATATTTAGCAAAATTAATAAACACACCTTCAATGGTAAATGCAGCACCTAAGAACAATGCAAAATATATTGACCGGAACATGTTCTTTTCCGTAATCCCCACGCTGTCCCAACCCTTCCGCTCTCTTTTCAAAAGAAAATAAAGCGGAATTAGCCAGACCAATGGCTTGACCAGTCCCTCATCAAATGGATCTGGTACTTGCAACAGCATTCGATAAAAACCCCAAACAACAAGAAGATAAGCAAAAAACGCAATTGTATGTTTGGCTATAAGGACATTCTTCACACTTTTATTTTACACTCTGTAAAGACTTCGTCAAAAGTATGTAAAATCATTTCTAACCTTACTGCAGCCTCTTCAAGCGTAAGCTCTTTTGTTCCATGAGGAAACCAATGGAAAACAACATTTCGACACTCACGCCATGTATTCCACATGAGTTTAGGCAAATTACTTCCCTTACAATAGGTTACAATCTTGGGATACACCCAGTCATCACCTCTTAGTCGTTCCTCTAAGTTTGGGTTTAAAGCTTTCCCAATTCTAAAGTGTGTTCCTAAATAATCTCCTTCAGTTATAAACCCCATATCAAGGCAAAACTTTTTCAAAAATCCTTCATACGCCTTAGCCATTGGAAAAACGACGAATGAATAGTCAGTAAACGTATAGCCCCAGCTTTCCGCGTGTTGTGCTAAGTAAATTGAGCCTTCCACAAGTTTTTTTAGGTCAGCGCTTAAGTAATTCCACCAGACTGAATTTTCAACATGCGAAAATTTATCCATATGTGACAACATTACGGTATAATTGTCTAAATGGCAACAAAGACAAAAAGTAAAAGAAAAGTTACCCCTCCGGTAACTCAAAAAGAGGTTATCAAGCAAAAACAGAAAGCAAGAAAGTTAAGACAACGGTTGTATTCCCTTCTTTCTATAAGAAAAAAACTAACGCTTTTTATTGCCTTCTTAGTTGTTCTGCTCCTAGGGGTTGTCTACGTTCTTTGGAACATCCCGCTTCCTGACAGGCTTTCAGATGACCCGGCAGTATCAACAAAAATTTTTGACCGAAGTGGAAAGTTGATTTACGAAATTTATGCAGACGAGCGTCGTACGCCAATTAGCCTTAATGAGATTCCGATTAACCTCCAGAATGCAACCATTGCAATTGAAGACAAAGACTTCTATAAACACGGTGGGTTTTCCGTGACCGGATTGACCCGAGCTTTCTATAAAACAATCTTCCAACAAAACGTACAAGGTGGATCAACACTGACACAACAATTGGTTAAAAGTTCACTTCTCTCACCAGAACGTACTATCAGAAGAAAAATTCGCGAGTTCATTTTGGCAACACTAGTTGAGTTGCGATATAGCAAAGACCAAATACTAACGATGTATTTAAATCAAATTCCCTACGGCTCAACTGCTTACGGAGTTGAAAGTGCAGCAAACCTCTATTTTGGGAAATCAGCAAAAGATTTGTCGCTGGCCGAAAGTGCACTTCTGGCTGGTATTACTCCTGCTCCATCAAAATATTCACCTTTTGGTTCAAATCCCGGGTTTGCCAAAGATCGTCAAAAATCTGTTCTTCGAAGAATGGTTGAAGACGGATACATTACGCAAGAAGACTCAGACGCAGCCTTTGATGAAAAACTAGTTTACGCCACACCAGAAAAAATTAAAGCTCCACACTTTGCACTTAAAGTAAAAGAACTTTTGTCGGACAAATATGGAGAGTCGGTTGTTGAACAAGGCGGGTTACGGGTAACCACAACCCTTGATCTTGATCTCCAAGATTTTGCACAAGACGCAGTTGCAACTGAAGTTGCCAAACTAACTAAACAAAATGTCGGCAATGGTGCCGCAATTGTAACCTATCCCAAGACGGGTGAAATTCTTGCAATGGTTGGTTCAAAAGATTACAACGCAACAGATGAGGATGGAAAGGTAAACATTTTATACGCCAAACGGCAACCGGGTTCATCTATTAAACCGCTTAACTATGCCCTTGCAATTCGAGATCACAAGATCACGGCATCTACTCCACTTGCTGATATTCAAACCTGTTTTCAAGTTTTTGGTCAATCACAGTACTGCCCAGTAAATTACGATGGTCAGTTTCATGGTGCAGTGCAAACAAGATTTGCGCTCGGTAATTCGTACAATATACCCGCAGTCAGGGTACTTGCATTAAACGGATTAGAAAACTTTATTTCCTTTGCAACAGAACTTGGAATCACCACGTTTACTGATCCAGCTAATTACGGTTTGTCATTAACACTCGGAGGAGGTGAAATTCACCCCGTCGACATGGCTGTGGCTTACGGTGTTTTTGCAAATGCTGGCGTCAAACAAGACCTTAAACTTATAACTAAAGTTACTGATTGGAAAGGAAAGGTACTTGAAGAAGACACCCCTACTCCACTTGAAGGGCCACGAGTTCTTGACGAGGAGACAACTTTTATAATGAGTCACATCTTGCAAGACAACAACGCTCGATCCACAGCTTTTGGTACAAGCTCTTTCTTAAATGTTTCAGGTCACCCAGAAGTTTCTGTTAAGACTGGGACAACAAATGATAGACGGGACAACTGGACTGTGGGGTACTCACCACAAGCCGTAGTTTTAACCTGGGTCGGAAACAATGATAACAGCGCCATGAAAGGAGCTGTCTCGGGGGTGTCTGGTGCTTCTCCTATTTGGAATAAAATCATGAAGGAGGTACTAAATAAAGCTGCAAAGGGCTTCTATTACAAAACAGACAAGGGCCCAGAATGGCCCAAGCAGCCAGCTAACGTGGTTGGTTCAACGATTTGTGCAAATACTGGTGCCGTAAAAAACGATGTCAGTAATGATTGCCCTGAACGGTTTGAGTATTTTATTAAAGGCACAACACCAACTGATGTAGCTATGAGACAAGACATCTTGATTGATAGAACACTGCAAACACAAGCAAAAAACGACACCCTTCCTGAAAATGCTGAGTCACAAAATCATCTAATTATTACAGATCCCCTCGGAACAATTGTTTGTCTTGACTGTGGTTTCCAGATGAATCCGGTGACAATTTCTTACCCACTGACTACATTTTTTAGGTCTCCGTCTCCCGTGAACTAACCCCATAACTTGACTTTTATAGGACTTTGCACTAGACTTACTTCATAAACCTCGCACCTTATATAGCTCCCCTGCGGCAACGCAGGGAGCATTTTAACCATAAGGAATTGTGTTTAAAATGCTCTCTGTGCTGGTTTTGGTATACACTTCTTCCCCCATCTAGCATCGACTTTTAAAATTAATAATTTGCCTCTTTAAAAAACGTTATTTCAAGAATACGATAGGCTAATGGCACGCAAGAACCCTTCTTTTGTTGGAAAACAAAAGGCTCGTTCTTCCCAATCGCTCCTGACTACACTTCTTGTTTCTCTTGGAAAGCCACTTTATGCAATCATTTTTGGTGTACTATTTTTGTTTTCAAAAGCTGTACTTTATTTGAAGAAAGTGATTGATATTAGGCGCTCAAGAAAAAAAGCACCAGTTAGTCGACGAACAAAGATCTTGCACTTCTTCCTCGGTTTTTTGCTCGTATTGATGGGAGCCACACTAGGTGGACTTTATCAACTGTCTTTGATCGTACAAGACCTTCCAGAAGTGAATGTACAAAGGATACAAAACCCCAAAGCTTCAATTAAGATTTATGACAGAAACGATACGTTACTTTACACCGTGTATAAGGATGAAAACCGAACCCCAGTTGCACTCACTGATGTTCCAATGATCGTGAGACTCGCAACACTTGCGGCAGAAGACGCACAATTTTATGAGCACCCAGGTTTTTCAGTGCGCGGAATGGTCCGTGCGTTTTTTTTGTATATTAACCACGGAACGGTTACTGGAGGCTCTACATTAACCCAACAACTTGCTAAAAATGTTTACTTAAATAGCGAGCGAACTGCAATTCGAAAAATAAAAGAAATTATCTTAGCCGTTGATATAGAACGCACGTTTACTAAAGATCAGATACTAGCGATGTATTTAAACCAAGTTCCCTATGGTGGTGTTACCTACGGGATAGAAGCAGCCTCCCAATTGTATTTCGGCAAGAAAATAAACGACGTTACGCTACCTGAAGCGGCCTTCCTTGCTGGGCTACCAAAGTCTCCTTCTCGTTTCTCACCCATCATCGCGAAAGCGGATACTGGTCTTGCCAGAAAAAACCAAGTATTACTTCGAATGAAAGAAGAAAAGTTTATTACCGAAATAGAGTATCAAAATGCGGTGGACCAACAACTTGTCTTCGCCGACGAAACAACTCGTATGGAAGCACCACATTTTGTTGAGTATGTAAAAGCCAAATTGGCTGAAACATATGGTGATCTTCTGGACGACGGAGGTCTTTCAGTGCGTACAACTCTTGACCTTACAATACAGCAGAAGGCTCAAGAAATTGTTTCAAGCGAAGTAGATAAATTGACGCGTGAGAGAGTATCAAATGGGTCAGCGATAGTACTTACTCCGGCGACAGGAGAAATTCTTGCAATGGTCGGCTCACGTGGTTTTGATACTAATAAAACAGATGGAAATGTAAATGTTACAACCAGCCTCAGGCAACCAGGTTCATCTATCAAAGTAGTAACGTATGCATATGCGCTTTCCCATGGAATGACACCATCAACAATTCTTTCAGATAGCCCAGTTACTTTTTACCCCAAGGGAGGAAAGCCATACACTCCTCGCAATTATGATGGCAGATATCGAGGACTAATAAGTCTTAGAAGCGCTTTTGCTGAATCGAGAAATATACCAGCAGTGAAAGTCTTAGCCCAGTTCGGAGTAAAAGAAATTATCTCACTTGGTCAAAAGATGGGAATTCATTCGTGGAAAAATCCCAATAACTACGGACTATCCTTGACGCTTGGTGGTGGAGAAATAACGCTCATAGAACTGTCAGAAGTTTATGCAACAATTGCCAATATGGGTAAACATGTATCAACGACGCCGTTTCTTTCAATTAAAAATAGATATGGCAAAGAACTTCTGCAAAGGCCAAAGGAGCCAGATCAAGTACTTGATCCTCGTGTTGCTTATCAAATCATTGATATCCTGAAAGACAACACATCTCGTGCGCCATCTTTTGGATTAAGCTCTGCTCTCGTTATATCAGGACACCCTGAGGTTGCAGTAAAGACGGGTACCAGTAACAATCTTCGAGACAATCTGACGGTTGGGATGACACCTAACTTACTTGTTGCCACATGGGTTGGAAACAATGATGGAAGACCAATGTCTCGTATTGCATCAGGAGTCACAGGCGCATCCCCCATTTGGAATCGCATTGTGACAAGTTTACTGACAAACGTAGGTATAGCTGAATGGAAAACACCGGCAAATCTTGTACAACGTCAATCGTGTGATGGGAAACGCAGTGAATGGTATTTAATTGAACGTGTACTTGAATGCAAAGAAAAAGACCTTGCCGGAAACACCAAGCCTACTGGCTAGTTTTTACTTGTGGCAATATAAAGCATCTTGGCAAGTGACGGAAACACGCTGTCAGCTTCTTTTTCAATAACACCTTTTGTCATAATTGTAATAATTACAGGGTGTGAACCAAAAACAATACCGGCGTCGTTTACCACATGGACTTCACGACCGTATTTGTGTGCAACCCTGACCGTGTCCGGGATACCAGCTGAAAGGTGTGCTTCATAAATCGTTTTTGTTAGGTATCCCAAGATCTCATCCCGTGACTTTGCTGAAAGCAATCCCCCCTGCCACATCTTTTTGTATAACAAAGTAATGTCTGATGGCGTTGTCTCATTTTCACTAAGTTTTGTGTCACGCATACCGATATCTTCAATCATTTTGTTGATAAGTGTGTCGCCAAGCTTTTTTTGTATGACAAGCAACGCAGTGTTATCAGACTGATGCCCCATCGCTTGAGCAAGTTCACGATAGGTATAAACCGTTCCAGTTTTTTGATTTACAATGCTCCCAGATCCACCTACCCTGTCTGCGTCAATTAAGCTATATGAGGCGTCGAGGTTTAGCAGTCCTCGTTCACTTTCTCGATAAAGTGCTACCAAGACTGGAAGTTTCATCAGAGAAGCTGCGGTATAGGTCTCTCGGTCATTCATACCAAATGAGTCTCCCGTAACTAAGTCTAGGATACTAAAACCATATACCCCTGAAAGGTTTTCAGTAAGCAAGTTCCAATTGTTTTTGATTGTAGTCTGATCCCATTGATCGTCACGAGGGGTTGGTTCAAGAACAATAGTTTCACTAAAAACGCCATCTGGTGCAGCAACACGAGGTAATCCTGGAAGCTTTCCATTGCGTGCTGAAAGCGCCAGACACAAGGCGATGAAGGCCATTCCCCCAAAGAGCACAAGAACTGTTAAACGCTCAGACTTACCCCACGGTTTTGTCTTATGAGAAATAAATTCAGGAGCACGAGAGACGTGAGGAATATCAACAATGGTTCTCTCATCCATTTCCTCTTTCAGACGACGAGATACTTGAGACTTCTTCTTTTTAAAAAACATACAAATTAATTAACAATTAACGCCGACGAGTTTCCCAAATTTCTGGATTAACGAGCGTTTGTGGAGCCGTGTCTGTCGCAAGAATTGCATTCACTGCAAGTTCACCCATTTTCTGTCTTGCCTCACGTGTGGCTGACGCAATGTGCGGAGTTAAAATTACATTTTCCATTCCAATAAGTTCCGGGTTAACGTCCGGTTCAGCATCAAAAACATCAAGACCTGCTCCAGCAATTTTTCCGCTCCTCAAAGCTGTAACCAACGCATATTCATCGACCATCGGTCCACGTGCTGTGTTTATAAACAAACTTCCAGGTTTCATTTGCGAAAAACGCTCCTCGTTCATTAGGTGGTGCGTCTCGGGCGTTAAAGGTGCGTGTAAACTTACAATGTCTGATTCTGCCAAAAGTTGTGGGACATCACGAAAGACAACTCCTAACTCTGCTTCAGCTTTAGGGTCCGGTGTACGCTTGTTATACAAAACTTTCATTTCAAATCCTTTTGCGCGTCTTGCAACCATTTCACCAATTCGTCCTAATCCTATTACTCCAAGCGTCTTACCTTTCAAACTCGTACCTAAAAATATTCCTGGCTCCCATCCGTGATATGCTCCTTTTTTGGTAACTTCATCTGCCTCAACGACACGGCGAGCAAGAGACAACATCAATGCCCAAGTGTGTTCAGCCACTGCCTCATTTACTTCATCACAAGGAGTGTTTGAGACAAGGATTTTGCGCTCCGTTGCGTCTGGCACCACAATGTTATCAAAACCAACAGCATAGTTACTCACAATTTTTAATTGAGGGCCAATGGCGTCCATCACTTCTCCATCAATTTTATCGGTCAGAAATGACAAAAGTGCATCAACACCGGTTGCATGTTCTAATAGTTCTACTGAGGTAAGTGGACGATCAAATGGAGAAATAGTAACCTCGTGCCCTGAGTTTTTTAACGTATCAAGTGCTGTTCCAGGAAAACTTCGGGAAACGAATATTTTCATCGTAATCCAATATATCTTGTTTTAGCCTACGGGTCTAGAACTAGAAGGTAGTAGTTATCACTCCAGAACTCTCAGCTCTTTCAATCCAATCATAAATCTCGCCTTCTCGAAGTAATCCTCGTTGACCTCCTGTGTATCCAATCACTGAGGCTGAGTTAACTGTCCCCCATAGAAGTGCTTCCTTTAATGACTTCCCTTGAACTAGAGCCGCAAGAGAACCTGAACCAAATGCGTCACCTGCTCCAGTCCGCTCATATGCATCAACAGGAAGAACACCGCACTTAAAGAATGCTCCATTTTCTACTGCATAACTACCATTTCCACCATCAGTTACAATTACTTGCGATGGTCCCATTTTACTTATGTTCTGCAGAAGCTCTCGCACTCCCATGATCTTAGCGTCAGATTGGGTAAAACCGACAATCCTTCGCGCTTCCTCTAGATTTATATATACAAGGTCACTTGTCGAAACACACTTTTGCAAGAGCTCTGTGTCACCACGCAACTGCCTACTTCCTGGGTTAAACGCAATTTTGCCATTCACTGCCTTAATTTTTTCAATTACTTTCTTGTAATATTCTTCAAAATTATCTCCCAAAGACGTTAGGTAATACCAATTACTTTTAGGAAACATTTCAGGAACTTCATAGTGGTGGGGCGCATGAAAGGTAAAAATAGTTCGCTCACCTGAATAGGCGATAACCGTTGAAGCATTTGATGCACCTTTTGCCTCCTTAGTTATAAAACTCACATCAATGTGCTCAGTGTGCAATTTATGAAGTATAGTCTCACCAACCAAATCAGTCCCGATACTTGTCAGGATTGCAGTCTTTAACCCCAAGCGAGCACACCCTACAGCATTATTCGCAGCATTTCCGCCAACGCTAAAATCCATTGTTTTAACCGGAATTTTGTCGCCGTAGGTAAAACAAATGTAGCAATGCTCGTTATTAATGTCACACAAAGACTCGCTTTCACTTGGAGTTAAAAACGTATCATACGTCGAGTCGCCAATTGAGATAATATCAAATTCATTTTCTTCCATACATTAAACCTGTTTTTCCATTTCTACGTTATATCCGCCGGAACTGGCCAAACTGGTAAGGCGTACTCGACGTGTAAACAACTCTTGAGCATGCCCTACTTGGGTAGTTTCTCCACCCCACGCGTGAAGTGCCTCATCTTGCAACGCTCTTCCAAATGAAAACGTGAGTCTCCATGGAAGTCCTGGCACTTTGTTCATTTCGTTCAAATAATCAGCTGCCTGCTCTGGTTCCTCCCCACCCGAGAGAAACACAATTCCACCTGTCGTCGCATCGACCGTGTTTTTCAAGACCTCAATTGTTTGAGCTGCAATTTGAGATGCTGCTATTTCTTCGGTACTATCTGCCCCAGGGGTCACCATATTTGGCTTAAGTAACATTCCTGGCAAAAATACTTCATGGCGAACAAGCTCTGCGAAAACGGCTTTTTGAACGCGAGCGGTAACTTCGGCACAGGCAGCAATTGTGTGGTCACCATCACGAAGGACTTCAGGTTCAACAATTGGAACAATATTGTGTCTTTGGCAAACTATCGCGTATTCAGCAAGAACACGGGCATTCTCTTCAATCGCAAAGTCTGAAGGCGTATCTGGATTAATTGCAAAAACAGCTCGCCATTTTGCAAATTGGGCACCTTTTGTTTTATATAGTGTTACCCGCTCTTGTAACTTATCAAGACCAAGCGTGATTTTTTCTTGTCGGGTTTCAGGTAAATCGGTTGTCCCTAAATCAACTTTAATTCCAGGAACAATTCCCCGTGAGGACAACATTTGTGCAAAAGGTATTCCTTGACTATTGTTTTGCAGAATTGTTTCTTCAAAAAGAATGACACCGCTTATGTATTGCTCAATCCCCGGGGTGCTAAACAATAGTTCCCGATATGTAGCGTGGGTTTGTGGAGTTGACGGAATATTTATTTGATCAAATCGTTTTTTAATTGTTCCCAAACTCTCATCAGCTGCTAAAATTCCTTTTCCAGGTGAAACAAGTGTTTGCACTGTCTTTTGTAATATATCTTTATCCATACATTTCATTGTATGCTCTTGTATAATAAATTAACACCATGACCTACACCCCATTTCATGTCCATGAAGCACCAGCTCATCCTGCCCCTATTGCACGCAAAACTGCACTCACTGGCAAAAGCGCTATTTTATTAATTATTGCCCTTGTTACAATCTCTCTGGAGTCTTTTTTCTAGCAAAACTTCTTTAAAGGTCAGGCCCGAACAATTGCCCACCAAGTTTATTTGTTAATTCCATGGGGTCCCTCGCTTGCCAGATATTCCTGCCAATAGCAAAACCAGCTGCACCAGCTTTCTTAACCACGCGCGCAGTCTCAAGCACTTGATATGGTGTATCCATATGGGGGCCACCCACGACAAAGACCTTTGCCCGACCTGCATTTTTAACAACCCACCGAAAACTACCCTCGTCGCCTGTGTATTTTATAATAATTCCGTCAGCATTTAATTCCATTCCCACCCGGGCTGCATAGGCAACGTGTCCCGACTGATCAGGTTGAATAACATCGTCTCCGGCAACATACATCCACACAAGGACAGCGAGTCCTCTGTCATGAGCCTCTCTTTCAATTCTTCCAAACTCAGCAATCATTTCTGCCTCATAGGCAGACCCGACATGAATTACATATCCTACAGCTGAAGCTCCAAAGGAAACCGCTTCATCTACTGAGCAGTTTTGGATTGACTTTGCTTGAATATCAGGCCTAAATGAAGTTTTTCCGTTCAGTTTTACAATCAAAGGAACTTGGTAGACAATTGGATCATAATACTTAGCTGCAATTCCTTTCTGACAAATAAACCCTGTGAAGTGGCCACAATTGGCAAGTTCCAAGGCAAAGGTTGGTTCAACAGAGCGTTCGTCAAAGTTTCCAGGTCCATACTCAAAACCATGATCGTAAGCGAACAAAAGTCCTTGTCCGTTTCTCATCAATTTATCAATCGTGTTTAAGTAAGGCATACATAAGATTAACACAAATGTTAAACTATGAAGAGATGAAGATACAAAAAGGCTTCTTGTTAGTTTGCGCTGTTGTCTTGGGAATTGCTGTTTCGTTGCTACTAAAAACTATCATTGAGCAAAAAGATGTTAGTGTTGTACAAAATTTAGTTTCAACACCCCCAGCAACTACTTCTGAGAATGTTTGGAAAACTTATGTCTCAAATTCTTTCTCATTCAAGTACCCCAGCGATGTTTTATTTGCATCAGTAGAGTCTGGTGATAACGTTTTTTTAACAAAACCAGCCAACATTGACTCACCTTTGGCACTGCCTAGTGACGGAATATGGGTAGAGGCAACTGTCTACTCTGCAACGGCCAAAACAGGGCTTCTTGAGGAAGTTACAGCATTAACGGCAGCTTCAGTCGGGACAGTAGCTGTTCACCCAATTACCCCCTACCCCGGAAAATTCATCAAAGAAAATAATATATATCCAAATGGTGTAATGATTGTTAGTGCGTCAATAGATTCTGGAGAAATGGCGTCAGCTTTATGGATTAAGAACAACAAAGTTTATCAACTACGAATTGTAGTTGAAAAACGAGGTGTTTATGAGAATTTTAAACCTACTTTTGAAAAAATTGTTAACACCTTTCAAGTTACCGATTAAGTTACTTATTCTTTCGTTTCAAGATCTTTTTGACAGTCAAAACGATCTCTTCATTTGTTAACCCATACTTATGAAGTAACTCTCCTGGTTTTCCACTTTCACCAAATGAATCATCAACGGCTACAATTTCGAGGGCTGCTGGGTATCTTTCTCCAAGTAACTCTGCAACAGCACCACCCAAACCACCGGCCTTTTGGTGTTCTTCAACTATAACAACAGCATCGGTTAATTTGGCGGCGTGGATTACAGCTTGGTCGTCCAACGGCTTAATAGTGTGGCAATTTATAACAATAGATGCAATACCAAGTTTAGACAGTTTTTTAGCGGCAAGTAAACTCTCTTACACCATAATGCCATGACTAATAAATGTCACCTGTGGATCCTTCTCTTCCCAAACGGTTATTGCTTTACCAATTTCAAATGGTGTTTCCTCAGTTGTATAAACAGGTGACTCGACGCGAGGTATACGAAGATAAACTGGTTTATGTATTGTTGTGGCGGCAATGACCGCCTTCCTTGCTTCAATTGCATCACTTGGGGCAACAACAATCATATTGGGTAACGACCTCATCAGAGCGATATCTTCAAGCATTTGATGCGTTGCCCCATCAGCTCCAACTGAGACACCGACAAACAAACCTGCAATCTTAACGGGAACATCATTTAAACAGATTGTGGTTCGTATCTGCTCCCACGTACGACCTGGGTTAAATGCCGCAAACGAACAAATAAAAGGGATCTTTCCATAGTTGGCCATACC
>CAYQUL010000018.1:13682-15142 GCA_964420735.1 uncultured Gammaproteobacteria bacterium | reverse complement strand
CATTTTGTTCCAAATATCAGACTCATAAGCAAAACCCCCTCGTTCTCCTGGGCGGGTTATTGGTGGCAGTTGAAAAAAGTCACCGCACATAATAACTTGCAGTCCTCCAAATGGCTTGTCTTTATAGGTAAAGGCTCGACAAACTTGATCAACTAAGTCCAGTCGATACCCATGAAGCATGGAAATCTCATCAATAATTAAGACCTTGGCATAAATAAAGCGCATACGTAGATGCACTTTTTCAAGCAATGCCTTTATATCTTTCTCATGTAATCGGTCTTTAATACCAATTCCACTCCAGGAGTGAATAGTCATACCATTAATATGAGTGGCTGCTATTCCAGTTGAGGCAGTTATTCCAATTGCGACATTGTGTGACTTAAGGTAGTCAATGTATTGGTTTAAAACATATGTTTTTCCACTCCCCGCGGGGCCTGTTAAAAACACATTGTTACCCATTTTTAAGATATCTAAGGCTTGTTTTTGATTCACGGTCTTTATTATACGGTAGATTGATATACAAACCGTATTAATTTAAAGATGGGTTTTCCGTTAATACACAAAAATTAGCAACGGCATGGGGTAAGGCACGCAAAGGCTTTGTTAAAAGTAACTCGTCAATTAAGTACGAGTCGTTTCTTTTTTGGTTTGAACCAAAAAAACATCTGTTGAAGGTCTCGGCATAAAGCTTACTCATATTTTGATGAGTCTTTGAGTACAATTCAGTTTCAAAAAGCACTTTCCAAAAAAGAATAAGCATTTCGACTAAAAAAGCAGAATAAAACGTGTCTGAGATACTCTTAATCAGGTTATGCTGAATTTTTGCACCATTGTACTCAGCCTGATATTTACCCTCTGAAAGTGGGTCAATTCCACTTTTAAATTTTTCAAGGAAGACAACAACATGCCCAAGCTCATGTAACAAATCAATTGACTGGTGTCTTATATTTTGGTTTTTATTGATATAAATTATAAATTGGTCTTCCTCTTTTATATAAGTCATGTATGACTGATCGCTTTGTGTTATGGAAATCTTATCGCTGAAGTTAACGATTTGGGGGTATTCCTGCTTAACAAATTCATAAACATCATCTAACGCTTTAAATGGAAAGGATGAAAGTGAACAGATAGCACAAGGTAAGTCAAAGATAGAAATACTTAGATTGACGTTAAAATTATATTTATGTAAGTGCTTATCAATTTGAGAAAGGAGATTATCAATTCCATCAATAAACGACTGATAACTTTTAACAGGAATATTGCTTGTATCAATGTGAAGATCAATCATTGATACAAACAGTTGATCCTTTGCTAACACATTTCGAGCATCAACAAGTGAAGTAAATGCCTTTTCAAGTTCAGGTATCGGCAGGTTAAACGAATTCCATATCGCTAATTTGTCGTTTCTTTCTGCTGCACTAATCTTTTCATTTATCGCGCGCAACCTATCCAGTGGCAGC
>CAYQUL010000018.1:6226-13672 GCA_964420735.1 uncultured Gammaproteobacteria bacterium | reverse complement strand
AGCAAAGTAAAAAACTTGGAGATTGCCTTACTGTATCCGTTTGGGAGGTTTGAATCAGAGTTAACTGGTTTCAAACTTCTTAAAATATACTCTGCATTAAGGACTTCTCTCAGCCAATGGGAGACAAAGACCGACTTAGAGCATGTTGCCGGTTTTGGTAAAAGCTCATACTTTTCTGAGGCTAAAGATATCGTTCCTTCAAACAATTCTTGAAGATTAATTTGCTCATATGAAACCTTGTTTTTTCGATATTTGTCTTCAAACTCACCTAAAATAGCATTAAATTCGTTTGGATACATTTGCATAATTTTTTTATACGGGGGAACTAGATTCTAATTCCCCCTCAAGCACATTACTTATATACTACTATTTCTTCTTTGAACTTGTATCAGTCGTTGATGGTGCTGAGTTTACTGGAACCTTTGCAGGATCCTGACTACACCCACCAGCGGCACCTCGTGAGTAGTCGCTTTCTGTTCTCATGTTCTCACTAATGGCACCTTGAGGAGTGGTATGAAGGTTGCCTTGATTATCAGGATACATGACCGTATTGCCAACTTGTACACTTGGAACTTGGTTATTTGCCATTCTAAACTCCTTAGTATCTGGCTATCCGAAAGAGTAATGGATGTAATGTGCTTAGCTAAATGAGCTTAACGGATTTAAGCACTTACGAGCAACATAGTCAATTAATTGACAATTTTGATACAATATATAGAGTATACATATGTACCGTGGCGCACCAATTACAAGACTTGCGCCCTTCTTACATAAAGAAGGGGACAGGCTTTTAGCCCCAAACACAGCCTCAGCAACAGCTGGGGTTTTTACTATCCAACCTAAAAACACAGCATTTATGACTTGTAGTATTGACAATTGAATGTTCTTGTTATAGTATATATACCCATAGGTTATTATTATATGGTTTTTGCGAATCTTGCGAATAACAAGACTCACCAAAACCACATATATCTATGGAACGCAAAGCATCACTACTTGAAGCAGCTGTCATAGGAGGAGCAATCCTCTTATCAACCAGCCCTGAAGCTACTCCTCTCCGAGCGGCAGAAGTAACACCCTCAAAAAACACTATTCACCTTGTCACTCCTTTGCCTGAAACGTATGGGAAACCTACTGACATGACGACTGCAGTTAACAGTCCTGAGTTTCAAACAAACGAAAATCCAGGGTTTATTCTTCTAAATACTTATAACCAAAATGACCCTACTGCACAGGAGCGACTTATTTCAGACTTGGCAATCCAAAAAACCTGGATCACCTCTTTTGGAATACCAGCAGAAGCCTTTGAGCAATCAACAATTAACATGCCACTTGTATCAGAACAAGCAAATTATAGTGTTCCAGTAAACAGACTTGTGACTGAGTACAACGGCGCTAAAGCCGGCAGTCTATTAATTCCTTATTCTCAAGCTGATGGTCAAAGTAAAGTTGCTATCTTTGAAGATGAAGATGGAGCAGGGGATGACACCTTAATTGATGTCTTAGGGCTTGTTCCAAATGAAAACTCTTCACTAACAGAGCCTAAGGCACTTCCTACACTATTAAAGAAAAGTGCAGACGGAACCTACGTTGCAATACGAGTTTTTGAGGTGCCTATGATTGACAACTCAAGTCAGTCAGAAGTGCCAACTGTTGTTGGAACACCAGTCTACCAAGCACAGGTGATAACCGACTCACTTAATCTCCGTGATCCATTTAACCCAACTGTTGTGATGAGCCAAGTTGCCAGAAATGAAAATATTATGCTCATTAGTGATAGAACAATTACAGTGCCAGGAAAGAACTATGTCTTGAGAGAAGCCTTAGTTGATGGGCAAATTGCGCTTGTGGCTGAAAATCTGCTTGATATTAAACCTGCAGTTGGTTCAGCTGAATATAACGACCCAATGAACCTTTATGAAAGTTATGTGAAATCAACCGAGTTACTTACCCAACGGGAAGGAATAGGAGTTAAGTCTGTAGATATCGTTGCAGTACCGCTCTTGCCAGATGTACCAGTAAGGCCAATTATTTTTGTGCAAAGCACAGATCTAGAGAATCAATCACCACAGTTTCGCTCAAAAACGATGAAACTTAATTTCGTTGATAACTTAATTCCATTAAAGACTGAGGAAGATCCTAAAAGACCAAATTTTTCACTCGATGGAGTTGACATGTCTCTAAACTCATTTCAGGCAATAGAAGCCTCTGTATCTCAGTCCCTTCTGCATCTAGCTATTGGAAATAGTTTGGTTCCTCCTGAAACAACCCTTGAAGACTTTTTAAGAAACTATCAAGACCTTGAGATTCCAGTAATTGGACGAAGTGGGGAGGCGTTCAATGTGAAAGCTGACGCACCTGTTGTTTTTCGTTTCCGAGGATTTGAGAGTACTGCCTTAAAGAAAGGGCTTGTGAGAACAAACTTTGGAAGTTATGAAAGAAGCCTTGGGCCAGACGGAGAACTGGTTGTGGATATGTATTACACAAGTGAGAAAGCGACAAAAGCGGCAATGAACTTTGAACAAGAAGACAACTGGGAGAGTGATGAGTGGAACTCTGGACATCTTTTTAATAATGCTGTTTTTGCTCTTGGGGCAAGTGGACATTATGCTGACTTTAGAGCCCTGTTTGGTCAGTATTACTATCCAGCAAAACTTTCTCCTGTGACCGTTGACTTAATAGAAGTATACTCACCGCAGATACAAGTATACATGGATTATGCAATGAACCACTGGAAGGAAACTCCACAGGACCAAATATTAGACCTTTATACAAATAAATATCAGCTCTTTAGTTTTCAATAAAATTGCTTAAAAGCAAGCACGACTTTACAATCTTCTTGTAACAGTTTACCTTAAGAGTAGTATGTTTCCGAGTATTGCTAAAAAATTACTGGTAATAATATTTTCACTCCTCATTTTAGGGTTAATTGGTTATCTCCTTTTTTCGCGATTCACACCTGGTATACAAAAAATTACAACAAGTGAGAATCAAACAGTTGAGATACTGTCGCAATCATCCGGAACACAATCAATTGTCTTCTCGTCTGAAGGGGATCAAATTCTTCAGCAATTTTTAACCGATCAAGGCTTTTGGAAAGAAGGAGCAATCAACTCAAAAGTCTACTTTGCACAGTCAGGTCGCTTTCAAATTAAACACTTAAACATTAATTTTGTGGATCAACCACAAAACTCGATACTGTTTAAAGGAGTCCAAGACCTAGGGTCGGTTGGTATAAGCGTTGATCCTGGTACTTTTTCAGTAACACTAAATGTCTATGCAACTCCATATCTTTTAACTGAGGTTCAAGAGCCAACAAGAAGCACTCAAATTTCTTCAATGATCATGACTGGTGCATATAGAACAATCCATCCACTTGTTGGAGACATAAATCGATCGGAGGGGATTGATTTTGAGACTTTCATCCGTGAATTTGAACGCGCCAACAAAAGTATTGTCACCGTTAAATCAAAAACTGGGTTTTTGCTTGTCAAAGAAGTATTGGCAGATAGCTGTTCAAACTATCATTACGACTTAGGAGCAGCACAATTAATTAGAACTTGTACAGGAGGTCCTCGAAATGGCATTTCATGTAATGGCGTTGCTGAGTGTGCCGGGTCCCCCTGTGATGGTAACTGGCAATGTGTTGTTGTCAATCCTGGTGGGGGAAATTGTGTGCAAGTAAACAGTGCAAATGGGTTTGCAGGTTGTGCACCTGGAAACCTCGGAAATTGTGATAATGGAAACTGTCCAGCCCAGGTCCAAATTGGGTCAGGACCGCCAAGTTCATTTTGTGGAGATGGATCATGCAACAATGGGGAGAACTCATCAAGCTGTCCTGCTGACTGTACAACAACAGGAGGAAGTACAGGTGGTGGAGGTACTACCTGTACGGCAGATTGTTTTGGTGGTTTATCAAATTGTGGTGAAGTAGGTCGACAACCAGCCTCAGGTACTTGCCCTTCAGGTGAAATGTGCTGTGGCTTTGGTGGTGGCGGAGGTGGAGTAACCTGTAGAATTTGGGATCATCCACCAGTTACAACAAGGGTTGGGCAAACAGTTGTTCTTAATATGACAGGGTTCCTATATGGTGACATTATCTTAAGTTCAACAGCAACCTTAAGTGCACCAAATATTGCCAACGTAACTCCTTTAGGTATCAACCTGTGTTGTAGTTCAAGCTGGGGGGACTATACGGTTCGCTTTAACGTCACAGGCATGGCACCTGGAAGTATTTGGATGACTGATCGATGGGGAACAAGCGCAAATGGGAATACCGGTAGTTGTCAAAACTCGGTTCTCATTAATGTCCTTCCATCAACAACAGTTCCATCTGTAAGTGTCACAGCTAATGGTGTGGCTGGGGCAACAACCGTCAGTTCTGGTTCAGATGTAACGGTTGGGTGGACTTCCACAAACGTAACAAGCTGTACTGCCTCAAACAGTTGGAGTGGATCAAAAACAATTAATGGCTCAGAAGTACAAACTAACGTTACAACTAACCGTTCATACACCCTTACCTGTACAGGGCCAAGTGGTACAGCGTCTGACACCGTTAATGTAAATATTTCAGGCAATCCAGCACTACCAACTGTAGACCTTAAGGTAAACGGCTCTCCACTTCAAATTGTGTATGTTCCTGTTGTTCCAAGCCCTTCTTGGCCATGGCCAATTAATGCAAATTTCTCTTGGACAACAACAAACGCCGCAACTTGTGTGGGAGTAGCAAGACCGCCTAACTATGTATATCCACAGCCAATAGCCCTTGGTCCTATGGCTGGCTGGTTTTTGTGGGACTGGACTCATCCAGTAAACGGCACTGGAGGCAACACAACAATGGGTTCAGTTTTCTACGACCTGACGTGTACCGGACCTGGAGGAAGTACAACTTCCACGGTACAAGTTATTCCTGGAGCAATTGCAAGTGCACCGGGGCAATGTACAACTCCCTCGCCAATTGATCCACCTAATTCCGTTTGTGCACCAACACCAACGTCAAATGGTTCAATTACTTGGAGATGGGCACCTGTGGCTGGGGCTAACCAGTATGTTTTCCAGGTTGAAAATGTACCTTCCCTGACACCAGTTGCAGGAACAAACACCGGTATTAGACCTGCGTCATTCTTTAACTGCACAGCAGCAGAATGTACCCACACAACAAATCTCCCTGTCGGAAGGTACCGAAGTGGCATTATCGCCAGTAGTTCAACAAACGTGTGTCTGGCCTCAACTCCGGGAAACTCTGCGCCATTTGACTTAGGTGCATGTCCAGTTAATCCTTGGTGGCAAGGGGGGACAGGAAATGTGATTTCAAAAGGGCTTATCACGTCTCAAGTTCCATACAACACTTTTGATTTCCTAACAGATGGAACAAGTGGTGTACCAGGAGTAGCCGCAGGAACTGCAATTAACACCGGAAGTGGCACAGTCTCCTCAACCGGGTGGCTAACAAATAGTGTTTTCTCTGGGACTGTTCCAACATACGCTGACCTTTTCGGACAGGTGCCTACTGGGGTCACACTTGTTGACCCTGGTGCCAACATTTTAGATCCATCAATATTTGCATTAGGCACACCTGATGCCGCAGGGTTTATTTGGTACAGACACGTTGGTGACGTAACTATTAATGCTAATGCAATTATTCCACCAAACAGAAAAGGAGTCTTCTTTGTAGACGGTGGAAATGTAACCATTAATGGCACAATACAATTTGCAAATCGAGCAAACAGTTTTATGTTAATTGTTGCTGGCCAAACCGCGGCAGGAACAAAGGGGGACATTATCGTGTCTCCTACAGTTACGGCTCCTGCCGGAACACCTGCAATTGAAGGAATGTTCTATGCAAATCATTTGTCAACTGGAGTGAGCGCAACTCCACTTATGTTTAGAGGTTCAGTCTTCTTGCAAACAGGGGCAACCCTTGAGCGAGATTTGGGTCCAGGGAACAACACTGGCCCAGCTGAGAGCTTTGTCCAAAGTCCAGAACTAATTCTTAACTACCCACCAGCCCTTACCTTTAAGAGACTCTCCTGGCAAGAAGTTGCACCGTAAATCCCACTAATTTTTCTCAAAACTTAGGATAATTAATATATAGCACACAAACTCTTGTGAAATGATGAACGACCCGTATAGCCCCACCACAAGTTATTTCTCCTTTGGGTTGTAAGGTAGACCAATTACTCTGTCCGTGTGGGGTGAGCTAAGGAAACAAAGTAGTTAATGGATTTCTCGGACAGCTCCTCAAATTTAGTTTTTGGCGCGATGTCCTTATTTTGTGTCTGAAAGGTCTTTAGTTCATGGTTCCAAAAAGAACCTTCTAAGTACTTAACGTGAACAACAAGCATACTATTATCAAAATATGATCCAAGTGGAACATAAGGCCTGCCTTGAACCATTGCCGTTTCAATTTCTGCATGAAGAGAGCCAACTACCACAAGCATAAGAGTGTCTTTAGGTAAAAATGGTTTTGCACTTGAAATTAACTCAAACATTCCACGGTCTCTGTAGTCCCATGTTTTGTCTAATAGGTCGACAAATAACAGTTTTATTTTTTTGTTATATATTTCAACAAGTAAGGTAAAGTGTTCGTGAGAAAAACGACCATCTAAAAGCAAGTGTCCTACTTCTTTATTTGTAACAAGAGAATCGTAATCGTTTTCTCGAAGGGCTTTTTCAAACAGTGGAAGGAGCTCACGAGGATACTCAAAAGCAATACAGCTTGTTTTTTTAAATTGGTCAGTCAAGTTTAGGACGTCACGAACTGCTTGAACATTTTCAATAACCCCATGATTCTCACCAATAATGACAGTCTCTATTGATGAAAAATTTTGTTTCACAGTAGGTCAACTATAGCACAATCAATTTGAAGCTGGAGGAATAACTAGGATATACTACAACTATGAAGAATATTTTGGTCTGTTTTGGTGGTGTGTCTCCAGAACATGAGGTATCGATTATCACTGGCCTTCAGGTGCTTGAAAATATTGATTTAACAATATTTCACCCAATTGCAATTTACATATCTCATGAGGGTAACTTTTACCTGCTTCCAAAATTAGTAAAACGAACTCAGTTTTTAAAGGCGAAGAGAAAGCCAATTTCGTTTGGAATAGACAAAAAAGGAGGATACGTGCAAACAACTGGAAT
This sequence comes from uncultured Gammaproteobacteria bacterium, assembly GCA_964420735.1. Classification (GTDB taxonomy): domain Bacteria; phylum Patescibacteriota; class Microgenomatia; order UBA8517; family UBA8517; genus CAYQUL01. The sequence continues at coordinate 6,526 of CAYQUL010000018.1, read as the reverse complement.
TGTAAAAGACAAGATTTATGTCGATTGCGCTTATCTCGCTTTTCACGGTGGACCAGGAGAATCGGGACCAATACAAGGTCTTTTTGAATCGCTTAATATTCCACACACGGGAAGTTTAACTGAAGGTTCTGCAATTGCAATGAACAAGGCAATTACAAAAGAGATAGTTAGCGCCTACGGAATAAATGTAATTGCCGGAACTGTTATTAAATCCAGAAATGTGAGTGTTCCAGTCCAAATACCACTAAAACTTCCCGTTATTGTGAAACCAGCTCATTTAGGTTCAAGCATTGGGGTTAG
>CAYQUL010000018.1:0-6216 GCA_964420735.1 uncultured Gammaproteobacteria bacterium | reverse complement strand
AAAACAAAGGCCTCGCTTACAAAAGCTGTATTGGCTGCTTCACAAATGGATAATGAAATTGTGATAGAGGAACTAATGACAGACTTTACAGAATATAATTGTGCCGTTCGTGAAGTTGAAGGAAGAATTGAGTCAAGTGAAGTGGAAAAACCTATGAGAAAAGATGAAATATTGTCGTTTGCCGATAAATATGAACGAGGTGGTAAAAAAATTTCCGGTGGTATGGCATCTCTCTCAAGGGAATTACCAGCAAAAATATCCCCTAAGCTTAAAAAGGAAATCCAGGAAACAGCGCGATCCATTTATGAAATTATACGAGCAAAAGGAATGATTCGATGTGACTTTTTGGTTAGCAAAAACGTTCTCTACCTAATTGAGGTAAACCCAATTCCAGGTTCAATGTCCTTTTATCTTTGGGAAGCAAACGGTATTAGTTTTACACAGCAAATCACAGATAGTATTTTTCAAGCGTTAAATGATTTTAAAAATAATCTGTCACTTGAGATAAAATATGAGACAGAAATTGTTAAAACCTTTGTTAATAATACAAATCAGTAAGTTCAGGTTGCATAAGTAAAATATACTCTTCGGCAGGAAATCTCTCGTTGTTTTCAAAAACTTCAGGAACTGAGTTAAAAATATCAAAACGGTCGCGTTTCAGTATGTTTGCGTATATTGAGTTAAGAATGACGACATGATCTGCTGTTTTTGCTAAAGCGTCAGCGTATTGAGAGTTAATACTTTTTGAATCTATTCCAACTTCGGGAATTCCTGCAGTTACAACCAGCAGCTTCTTTTTTTGCTCATCTGCATACTGTCGTGCACGAGATAAACCCGCTGTCGCAGTTGTAAAGCTAATATTATACGAATCATCTATCGCTTGGTATCCATAAAGGGTGGTTATTTTTTGGCGTCTATCTGGAGTCTCAAGACTTTTTAGACTATCTGCTAGTAAGCTTTTAGGAACATTTAGAGTCTGTGCAACCGAAACGGCTAATGACAAATCCTGTTTTGCTGAGTCGCTTACGATATTTGTCTTCAAAGTGTGCATTACATCAACAATATTGATGTTGTTAGGCATCGGAATACCCATATCCATCAGTTTCCTATACTCACTTTTCAAGATAAAGAGAGACGCATCAACTTTAGTATTATCAAACACCTCAACTATTGCGCGTGCCATCTTCTGCTTTGTGCCAAATCGTTCAATATGTTGGTCGCCGATTGATGTAATTATTGCGATATCAGGTGGCGTGATTCGACAACTACTGGTAATTTCTCCTTTGAAATAGGTGTCCATTTCCACAATTAGAATTTCAGTATTTAGTTTTAAGTTAGTTAGTACCCAATTTGCAATTCCGGTTGGCGTATTAATATTACCGGGGATAACCTGTGTGCGTTTGGTGAAACGCAAAAACTCATACAAGAATTGTTTGGTTGTTGTTTTGCCATATGAGCCGGCTATCGCAACTATTTTAAGCTGTTCACAGGTAGCTACTCGTCTTCCAGCTTTGTACTGAACTTGTTTTTTTATAAACTCATACATCGGCGTAAGAAGCACATTTGGAATTAAAACAAAAAAGGGGATAAGAAGAAGTAAGAAAGGTAGAAAGACTGGTGAGATTCGTATAAACAACAAACTACTTACAAAAAAAAGACCACTTAACAATAATGTTGTTTTAGCCCTCTTTGTAAATTTTAGTGTGTCTCTTTTTTGAATATTACGCCTAAGGAAAAATCTTGGCAGGTCATGTATGTAGCGAGCTGAATCATATTCCTCAAGTTGCAAAATATACAAGAAGTCAGTGAAAGGAAATACAATATTAAAGATTTTCAATAAAATTTTTGACATAGCCAAAGAAAAGGTTGGGATGTGAGATGAAAGTATTATGACCAGCGTGTGGAATAACAATCAGCTTTGACTTTGGAATTAACCGAGAAAGTTCTTTTGCCAGTGAAAGTGGAACACTCTGATCGTTTTCACCCCAAATAATAAGTGTGGGGACTTGAATTTTCTGAACTTCGTGTGTTTGATCAAAAACAACCACTTTCCTAAAAATTGACCCTAAACCTGCTTTTTCAGCCATAAGAACATCGTTTGGCAATAAAAGGCTCTTAACCAATTTTATTTTTCGTAAGGGTTTGAGTAACTTAAAAAAAACAGTTTTCACTTTTGTTAACTTTTCAGGTCTGTAAATGCTGGGTGAACCAGACAAAACAAGACCAGATAACCACTTTGGGTGTTTAGAGCCAATAAATGAGGCAATCCTTCCTCCAAACGAGTGGCCAATAATAACTACATTCTGTAGTCTTTTACCTTCAATAACAGTACTCACCCAATGTGAGTATTCTGGAACACCCCAAGACGCGTCTTTAAGTGGTTCCTTACCAAAACCAGGAAGATCAAGAACAGTAATTGACTTAACTCCCTCAAGGGTTTCAAGTTGAGTTGATAGAAGGTGTAAATCCTCCTTTTGTTGTTGCCACCCATGTAATATGACTAAATTCATAAATAATACCTTAGTATATAGTGCTCCAAAAACAGACATTGACTACTTAGTACTCAAAATTATTATTCTCCGTGTGAATAATTTGTTAAACTCGTTGGTGCTAATTTCCTTTGCTTGTCCTGAGGTTTTCAGATCGTATGGATCGTGAACAATAAACTTTTCCAATCGACCGTTTTTTATCGATACACCATATACAAGCAAAAAGTGCCCTCCACTTTTACTCTTAACAGAGGCCATTACTGGTTGGTTTTCGAAAAGAAAACTGGCAATTTGGTTTATTGCCACAAACTTCTTAGCTTTAGCAGATAGGCCATTCTTTTTTGCAAGCATAACTAAGCTTGTGTGATACCAGCCAATATCGTTTTGCGTGTCATACCCACAAAGTTCCAGCCCTTCATCTATAAGCGTTCGCGTCGTTTTATCTGTTTTAGCACCTAAAACCATTTGTATACAGACAATTGCACAGGATCTCCATGCCCAATAACTTAAATCGTCTAGATCATATGCCCCAAATCTTTTTGCAGCAGACTCATCGCGTATTTTTCCACTCTGCTTATCAATAAGAGATGAGTCACTGAGGGCAAATTGACTAAGGTACACTGGTTGTGGTTTTACAAAATAGATCCCGTCGCTCTTTTTTGCCACAGATAAATACAAATAATCGCGAGTCTTAGCTACAGCTCTACCAATGACGTGGTGGTAGAATTTCGAAGCGTATTTTTTCATAAGTATTGATTATAAATCTAGTTTCATAACCTAGTTCAAACAGAATTACAAAGTGTGCGTATATTTAGCAATACAACACTATAGTATAATATCTTATTGTAATTATGACAAAACTTACCTGTTTCTATTCATCAAAGTATCACGATAAGGTGACACACACGGATCACAATAAGAGCAAGGAATATTTTCTTGACACTGTAATAAAGCCATATTGGGTATATTCCATTTTAAAGGAAAACAGCCATATCATTTTTAAGCAACCAGTGAGCCTATTAAGCGACAATGACTTGTATAAAGTACACTCACATGAGTATATCAATAGTCTAAAAAAAGGTGTTCCAATTGGGTTAGCTAACTCATCAGGCTTGCGTTGGGTACCAAAGTTATTTGAAGCTACAATTAACTCAGTTAGTGGATATTACGCATCAGCACTTCAGTCCCTAAAAGATGGTGTCTCAGGAAGTCTATCGACAAACTTCCACCATGCTAAACAAAATCAAGGTTCAGGGTTTTGTGTATTGAATGGTATTGCCGTTACAGCAAAGAAGTTGCTATCAGAAAAGATTGTGTCAAAAATATTAATTTTAGACTGTGATTCCCACTATGGAGATGGAAACGCAGATATATTTAAAGGTGACAAAAGGGTGCAAATCTTTGATATATATGGTGGGTTTCATACAACAAAAACCAGCATTATCACATCACCAAACACAATTTCCTGTCATGTAAATTCTGCTGAAGAGTACTTTTCTAAACTTAACAAATTCTCACAACTTTTAGATAATTTTAAGCCCGAAATCGTTCTGTATGAGGCTGGCATGGACATTTGGATAAACAGTCGTATAGGGAAAATAAAAGGAATGAATGAAGCAAATATTCAAAAACGCGAGTCTTTTGTATTTACCACCTGTAATAAAAGAAATATTCCCATCGCCTTTTTAATAGGTGGGGGATATGTAAAATACAAGGACGAAGCGGGGAAACTATTGTCTAATAATATTATTGTTGAAAACAGACAGGCCCTCGCTCAAATTCACAATATTACACTTGAAGAAGCTTTCAAGGCGATTTGACAGCGTCTTATAAAAAACAAGCCCAAAGGTTTTCCCTTTGGGCAACTTCTATCAATCTACAACTTCGAAAACTAGATGTTGACCGTGAATTTCAAAGTCGACAATCCCTTCACGAATTTTAAACTGGTTGGTCCACTCACACTCAAAGGTAACTTCTGGAACAGATGGGTTTGCCCACGATGCCCGTTGTTTGTACTTTGTGCAGCAGAACGATCTACTCAAAACGATCAAACCATCAAGTTTGTGGGTTACCGTAACCTTATGACTAATTTCAATGCTTGAACCCGGTTCAAGATCTTGATTTTTACCTTCCCATGTGACGATAAGCACTATATGTACCTCCAAAATTATGGACCCAAAGTATAACACAAAGAATCTATTTGCCCGCGTAAAACCGATGATTGTTCACAAACCTCACCCTAGATTTGAGTGTCAATTTGAGGTATACTGATCCCTGTCACAAGGTATGCCAGAGAATTCATATTCAGCAGAACAGATTCAAGTTTTGGAAGGCTTGGAACCCGTACGTAAACGCCCGGGAATGTATATCGGATCTACCGATATGCGTGGACTTCATGAGTGTCTCCGTGAAATTATCGATAACTCAGTCGATGAATCCTTTGCAGGAACTGCAAAAAATGTGTGGGTTCAAATTTTAGACGACACAACCGCGGTTGTTCGCGATGATGGCCGTGGAATTCCAACAGATATTCATAGCTCAGGGGTCTCAGCCCTAGAGTTAACCATGACTAAACTTCACGCTGGTGGAAAGTTTGGTGGGGGAGCATACAAAATTTCAGGTGGACTTCACGGCGTAGGAGCCTCAGTTGTAAATGCACTTTCAACAGACTTTGCAGTCATAGTGTTGAGAGACGGAAAAGCATTTTTCCAAGAATATAACGAAGGGAAACCAAAGAAACCGGTGCGAGAAGTGGACCAAGCAAAAATAGATGAGATTTGCCCTTCCGAGTGGAACGTTAAAGTCGGAGTGAAAGGAATAACTGGAACGATTACCAAGTTTTCAATTGATACCTCAATATTTAAAGAAGTTGCTTTTGATAGAAACCGAGTAAAGACCCTCCTTCGAGATCGCGCATACTTGGTGGCTGGTCTTTCGTTTCATTTTACAGACCGACGAAACAGTGACGAGATGAACTACTACTTTGAAGGCGGTATTAAAACGATGGTTGAACACAGTAACCGCGACAAAGAACAAGTGTCCCCTGTTGTCTTTATGCGTCGCACAGAGGACCCCATTATCGCAGAAGTAGCACTTCAATACACTGACACCTATACCGAAAATGTTAAAAGTTATGTGAACGGTATTAACACGGTTGATGGGGGAACACACGTCACAGGGTTTCGCATTGCCTTAACACGCGTTATCTCTGATTATGGAAAAAAGTCAGGCTACATTAAAGATGACAAAATGGCCTTAACAGGAGATGACCTTAAAGAAGGTCTCTCGGCCATTGTCTATATCAAGATGCCCTCTGACAGTGTGCAATTTGAGTCACAGACCAAGGCAAAGCTTAATAACGCTGAGATACAAGGCTTTGTTCAATCAACCGTTAAGGAAGGCCTAGACACCTACCTTGAAGAACATCCAGCTGAAGCCAAGAAAATACTAGATAAAGTTTTGCTTGCAGCCCGTGCTCGTATGGCTGCACGAGCCGCAAAAGAAGCAGTTCTTCGAAAAGGCGCGTTAGACGGTATGGGCTTGCCAGGCAAACTTGCAGATTGTCAGTTTACAGACCCCGCAGAATGCGAACTGTATATAGTTGAAGGAGATTCTGCCGGAGGCTCGGCCAAAGCAGGAAGAGACCGAAAGTTCCAAGCAATTCTACCTCTCTTTGGAAAAGTATTAAACACAGAACGAGCACGCGTTGATGAAATAGTGAAGTCCG
>CAYQUL010000017.1:0-15383 GCA_964420735.1 uncultured Gammaproteobacteria bacterium | reverse complement strand
GGATGAAAGGAGTGTTTTAGTTGAAAGTGTTACGCTATCTCCTGATAGTACTGCCTCATGAGGCAGATTAATGTTATGGCTGTACCTATTATCTGGAAGAGTTGGATACCAAAATAGCTTCCAAATACAAGTAATAGAATGCCAATAGCACCTAACAAGAGATCTACACCGAAAAGTATGACCCTTAAAATCCGTCTCTTTTGCATCGGACAGACCTCTTTCAGATAACTTACTTAACCTAGAGTATTGTATCACAAAAGTTAGTATACAGCTTGCTTCAGAAGAAGGGCTGCCCGTTTGATATCTGCTGGTGTTGTGATATCAATAATCGTTTTTTGAAGTTTAACTGGGACAACCTTGTGTTTTTGGATAAATTTATTAACCACAGCGCTGAAATAAAATTCACCTTTGGTGAGCATTGGTGTGATTTTAAAAATATCGGTATTTAAAACCATAACGCCATTGACTGCAGTTGTTGAGATTGTTTTTTGGGGTTTTTCAATGATCCGTCTTATTGTTCCGTTAGGTCGCAAATGCGCCATCCCACAGGCGGAGGGGTTTTTGGGCGTAAATGTAAGAATGCTTAAGTCATGTTTAAGGCAATTACTAATGTCAACCTTGTCAGTTAACTCATCGCCTTGAATAAGTAAGAATCGTTCGTTTTGTAAGTGCTTTTCCGTAGCCAGAAAGCTATATGCAGTTCCTTTGTTAGAGCCATCTACATACAGAATTTTTTTCCCGTCTCTTTCGTTTCCAAAATGTTTTTTTATTTTGTGACCAAGGTAGAGTGTAACAATAATCACTTCATCAACTTCCTCAGGCAGTGACTCAAAAATGTAATCCATAATAGCCTTGCCGTTTACCAGAAGGAGGGGCTTAGGGGTGGTCAAGGTGAGTGGTCTCATTCGAGTGCCTTCGCCGGCTGCAAGGATAACTGCTTTCATTTTCGAAGAATGCCACTTCTTTGCATCTTTTCGTAAGTTTCTTTCCAAGCGAGTATTGCCTCAGGGTATCCCTTTACCCACTCGACATAGTCTTTGATATTGTCGTTTAAGCTGTGTTTCGGTTTCCAGCCTAAGTTTTTAAGTTTATCAATGTTCATTTTTGAACTTCTCGGTGAGTTTATTCTAAATTCTCCCGTTGCAGTAGGAGTTGCTGTTGAATTGGTTAAACTAAAAACAAGCTGCGCAAAGTCCATAAGTGAAATTGTTTTTCCCATCCCGACATTAAAAATTTCATAATTAGCTCGCTTGTCCTTAAGCACTAATAGGTAAGCGGCAACCACGTCATGGACATTTACAAAGTCACGAATACCACGGCCATCCTCGTACATCATAATGGGCTTGCCTGAAAGCGCTTTTATACTAAAGTCCTTTAAGGCACCTGAGAAACTTCTGATTGATTGGCGAGAGCCTTGAACTATTGAAGGGCGAATAACGACTGTAGGAATATGGTATGTTTCCCCCAGAGTGAGACAGAGCTTCTCCGCCGCAGCTTTAGTTATTCCGTAAGGGATTTGAGGTCGAAGCTCATCTGTCTCGAGTTCCGGTAGGAGAGTCGCAACCAAGTTGTCATGTGGGCAGTAAACATCCCATTGGTGTTTGGCAAGCTGACTATGTAGTCTTGGCTCTGCATAAAAAACGCCATGTTTTTGGCACTCATATTTTCCTTCACCGTACACCGACTGAGACGATGCAACTATAATTTTTTTGATAGGGAGTTGTTCCTCAACCACTACTTCGTACAAAAGTGCAACACTACGTACATTGGTATCTGCATATCTACTGAAATCAGTGTGATAATCCATGTAGGCTGCCAAGTGAAATACGTATGAAACACCTTTAAGTGCTTTTACCCAGTCGTTCTTGTGGCAAACGTCTCCTTTCATAAACTCAGCCTTTTTGTTCATCCAATCAGGCAGGGTGCCATTGTGTGTGGGTTCAGATAAGTTATCCAAAATTCGCACTGGATATCCACTAGACACTAATGCATCAACAAGGTGGCTTCCAATAAATCCCGCACCGCCGGTGACTAACACTAGTTTTTTCTTCATATGCTGTCTTTATATATTCTTTCTACTACTTTGAGTGTCTCATAAGCCTCGCGCGGGGAAGGTGAAGGTAGTCTTTCCTCTTTTATTGCTGAAATGAACTCTGTTAGTTCAAGGACAAGTGAGTCGTCTGCAACACTATTACAATCTATTACTTTTTCCTTTACCTCACCTGAAAAGTCAGGCGAGCGTTTCCCGATGACGAGTTTTTCACTTCCTCCATACTTTTTTCCTAGTCCTTGAACATGAAGATATCCGTGTGTTCCATATATTTCAAAGCTATGTAGCGGTTTCCACTGCGTTAAACTGGTATGAATTGAGGCTGTGGCTTTTTGTTTGCCTTGTAACAGTACAAATGCATTGTCTTCGGATCCCTTCTTCCAAAATGTGTCACTTCGCAGGCCCTCAACTTTTTTTGGTATACCTATGAAAGATAGCGCAAGATCAATCATGTGCACGCCTTGATCGATCAGGTGTCCACCACCACTTTGTTTTGGGCTTAGCCTCCACTCTGAGCCATATCCGGCACGCCCACCAAAGCCGTATTGTGCTCGTATAAATACAATTTCTCCAATCGTCCCTTTGTCATATTCTTTTCTGGCTTTAAGAAACCCATCGTGAAAGCGATGATTGTAACCAATCATATATACCAGTTTTTTTTGGTGTGCAAGAGTGATGTTTTTTTTGATTTTCTCAGAGGTAATTGCGCCAGGTTTCTCACAGAGAACATGTTTTCCGTTCTTTAAAGCCGCCTCACTTATTTGCGAAAGCAATCTGTGTGGAGTAGAGATAACTACTGCGTCTATCGTGGGGTCTTTGATGACACTTTCTAAGTTGTCAGTGGCACGACATCCTGAAATTTGTGCAGCTAATTTTTCTGCTTCACCTGAACCATGATCTACAATTGCGACAAGACTGGCTTTGCTGTTTTCTGTTAAAACATGAGCCCATCTCTTTCCCATACGGCCAGCACCAATGTGGGCAATACGTAACTTAGAAGTTTTGCCACTGTGGGTGTTCATATTGCTCATTTGGTAATTATTTGTTGGACTTCACGGCCTACTCCAATATACTCTATGCCGTTGTTTTTCATGCTATTTTCCTCGCTAATAAAGTAATTTCGGGCGTCAAAGAAAATTTTAGCATTTCGCATTCTTTGTGCAATTTTACTGTAATCAAGTTTTTTTAACTCCTGCCATGGTGTGAGGCAAATAATTACGTCGCTTCCCAATACTGACTCATACGGATCACTAAAGTACTGAAATGAACCTTTTGGCAATTCTTTTTCAATTTCAGACTCAATTACCCATGGGTCATACAGTCGAATAGTACAGCCTCGTAAGAGTAACTCATTCGCAACTTTTAAAGGAAGTGAGTGTTCAAGCGTTGGTGTCCCACTTTTATAAGTAATCCCAAAAAAAGTTATCGTTTTGCCTTTAAAAGACCTTAAGATAGGTAATAATTTACTAGATACAATTTGACTCCTTTTCTTGTTTTTGGTGATAACGGCATTGATTACCGGAAGTGCAATCTTGTTAGTCTGTGCAATCTTTCGTAAGTACTGTAAATCTCTTTCCAAGTGCCCTCCTGAAAACCCAGCACTTGTATCAACGTATGCTTTCTCTCCAACCCGTGCATCCGCTTTGAGTCCAAGGGAAACTTCGGTTATGTCAGCGCCAACGTGTTCACAGATATCTGAAATGTCATATATAAAACTCATACTTGTCGCCAAATAAGCATTTGTTGCGTGTTTAATCATTTCAGCGGAAGGTACACTAACGTATATGATGTTACTGGTTAGTTTTTCAAATATTTCTGATAGCGTTTTTTGTAACTTTGGTGACTTAGTTCCAATGATCACTCTAGAGGGATTCATGAAACTTTCAATTCCACTCCCAAGTCTCAAGTTCTCTGGTACATATGCATAGTTAAATTTCAGGGTCTTGTTGTTGTGAGAAATAAACTCGCAGATTTGGCTTGAAGTGCCAGCAGGTAGTTGACTCGAAACAACGATATTACAGCCACTATGTAAATAGGGAATAATTCTCTTTAAGTACGAAAATATCTTTTTTAATGAACCTTTCCCACCAGTATCAATTGGAGTGTCAACAGTGATCCAGATAATATCACTAGCACTCAAATCGTTAAATTTTGTTGTATACGAGAGTTTTTTTGACTTAATGTTCCTTTTGATTAGTTGGGTAAGTTTTGGCTCGGCAAGGGGGGGAACCCCATTCCTTAAACTACCAACAACGGTTCTGTTTACGTCAATTCCGGCCACTGTATACCCAAGCTCGGCAAGACACGAAGAATATATTTCTCCCGTGTGCCAAAGCCCAACCACCGCGATTTTCATAGATGTGCATTATTCTTGTCTGTGAACTTCAATATTGCAAGTAGCTAATTTAGTCTATACCATAGGGACATGATTCTTGTTCGAGCACCATTTCGTATTCCGATCGGCGGTGGAGGAACCGATCTTCCTAGCTACTACACCAAGTTTGGAGGAGAGTTTATTTCTGCAAGTATTAACAAATACATGTATATAACTGTAAATAGACCAATTGTTGATAACTTGATTCGAGTTAAATATACACAGACTGAAATTGTACAAAAGGTATCTGATGTTAAGCACGAATTAGTGCGAGAAGCCCTTGTCTTAACCAAAATAAAAGACTCAATTGAGATTAATTCATTTGCTGACTTGCCGGCGGGGGTGGGAATGGGTTCTTCAGGAAGTTTTTTAGTAGCGCTTTTAAAAGCACTACACACCCTAAAAAGGGAACATATATCTGATCAGGTTTTGGCCGAGGAGGCCTGCAAAATCGAAATTACGAAGCTGAAGAGATTTGTTGGAAAACAAGACCAATATATTGCTGCTTTTGGTGGAATTACAAAATTTAAGATAAATAAGTCAGGGGATGTGACAGTTAATCCGCTTAAACTTGCCCCATCGTTTGTAAAGGATCTTGAAAACAGTCTTCTTATTTTTTACACCGGTATACGTCGTGAAGAATCTCAAATTCTAAAAACACAGAGCGTAAAAACACAAAAAAATGATAAGGCAATCCTCGAAAATCTCCATGAGATTAAGTTAATTGGAAAAGAAATAGAGGCAGCACTTCTGAGTGAAAATATTCGTGAGTACGGTACTCTGATGCACACACATTGGATGACAAAGCGTAAATTGGCTTCAGCCGTAACAAGTTCTCGAATTGACTACCTTTATGAATTGGGCAAAAAAAACGGAGCCCTTGGAGGGAAGATAATGGGTGCCGGAGGAGGGGGTTTTTTGCTTTTTTGCTGCCCAAATAGTAAGAGAAAGTTGCGTGAGGCAATGAGCCAGGAAGGACTAACTGAGCTTTTTTTCAACTTTGACATGGAAGGTGCTAAAGTTGTTGCACACATATGAAAGGTGCCTTATTTGTTGACCGTGATGGTGTCATAAATAAAATGGTTCATTATTCACACGGATGGGATTCACCTCAGTGCCCAGAAGACGTTCAGCTTGTCACTGGAATTACAGCTGTCATTTCTTGGGCAAACAAAAGAGCAATACCTGTTATTGAGATATCAAATCAGCCAGGTGTTGCAAAAGGTAAGCTAAGCAAAACAACCGCTGAAAGAATAGAGGCTCGAATTCACGAACTTTTAGAAAATGCACATACAGACGCAGTATATCTGTGTCCGCATCATCCACAGGCCACAATACCTGCACTTAAAGTAGTGTGTGATTGTAGGAAACCAAACCCAGGACTGCTACTAAGAGCATCTACAGACCTTAATATAAGTCTAAACAAGTCTATTTTTCTGGGTGACAAGGCAACTGACATAAAAGCAGGACAAAAGGCAGATACAAAAACTATTCTGTATGTGCACACAGATGATGAAAGTGAAAAAATAGAAGCCCTCACAAGCGCAACTCCAAACTATCGAGTAAACGACATGAATGAGGTAGTTTCAATACTTAGCTCATTTTTTAAATTAGAGTAATTTTGTCTTGTACTGAGTGATATGCATCATCGAACTGAGTTACTGTTTCGACCCCACGCTGGGTAAACATCCACTCATTAAGAAGCTTTGGGGGGATGGTTACTATGTCAGCTCCAACGGAAAATGCTTCTTCGATCTGTTGTGCATTTCGTATACTTCCCACGATCACTTTTGTAGCAAGACTATGTGTCTCTAAATACTTTAGTGTTGCTGCCAAGCTTGCAGCTGCATCTGGAACTTGATTATTTGCGTCTTCAGCGCTAGTTCCTTCCTTTATTAGTTGCTCAACAATCTGTTTTTTAGCCTCATCTCTCCTGGCCCAGAACAAACTTACATAGTTGTCTCCATCAGCTTTACTGTCTCGAAGAGCCTCAGATGCTCCGATTAATTGCCCCATTGAAAGACCAAGCGTTGCGTTTACTCGAACGCCTTCCTGGCCAAGCTTATACATTACTTCAAACGCTTTTGCAGGGTCGCGTGGATCCATAGGAACCTTAATTACAGCGTTTCCCGGGAACTTCTCTTGATACTTGAGGGCAAGCGCTACCATATCAGTTTGTGACATTTTTGAGTCTGGAATCTCAATTGATATTGGAAAACCTTCACCGCAAATTTCAATCATTCGAGAAATGTGTTCAGGAACATTAAATATCTCTTCCTTTTGGAGTATAAGCGGGTTGGTTGTTGCTCCGCTAATAATGTGAGTGTTGTACCACTTTTTGAAGTCAACTAAGTTGGCAGAATCGTAAAAAATTCCAGAAGAACGCATCTTTTCTCTTTCCATTATATTGTCTTCATCTTTTCTTTTAAATCAAATATAAGTCCATGAAACACAACAACATGCATCGACTCAACTAGGGGAGTTCCATATAGTTCACTTTGTGTGTCAACAGTCACACAAACGTCTGCCATTTCTTTCATAGCTCCGCCATCAAATCCAGAAAACCCAATTATCTGAGCATTTCTCTCTTTTGCGAGTACCATTGCACTAACTAAGTTTTGTGACCAAGGTCCCGCCTCATCGCCTCGTTTGCTTCCGCCATGAACTGAAAAACCAACAAGAACGTCTCTCTCTGTTAACCACGGCCGCAGCTGTCCATCAAAAACCGTGTTCCATCCTTTGTCATTAGTCCACGCACTGACAAGGGGAATGTTATCTACTAAAGCTATAGTTTTAAACCCCAAAACACCTTCGCTCATGGTGGTCTTTGCAAGGTCTGCTGCAAAGTGGGTGGCAGTTGATGCGCTTCCACCACAACCCATCACAAAAACAGTTCCGCCATGTTTATAACAATTAAAAAGTATGTCAATAGTTTTTTTATATTCTAGAGATTTCTTAACAGAAAGGGTGGATTCTCTTATAAGATCAAAGTAATGGTCTGAGGAAAAGAGGTTTGAGTTCATTGGCCAATCATAGCACAACGTTTCTTAATATACGATGATTTTTTTCTGTGGAAGTTACTGCAAATTATAGAAGTAATCGTACTTGAGTCTATCTCTGGCACCCCAGCTTTCAGGAAATCCCTTTTCTCCTTTGGTATATCTAAATGAGCTCGATTCAGTATCTTCTTTCATAATGTACCATTCACCGCTCTTGTTGGTAAATCCGTAGTAGGAAATGATACTGTCATCAATTTCAGAAATTTGGAAGCCATCCATCGGTTGGCGCTCTGCTGGGTCAATTGCTACACCTTTAGTGTTTTTTACAGCAACAGTATCTGCAGCTCCCATTTTTCCAAAAAATGGTATCTGTGCCTTTTTACTAAAAAGTGAAAACAAGAAAAACGAAACACCAGCAACACCAATCAGTTTTAAGAAAGCTCTTCTGTCAACATCTGAAACATCCAACTTTGTTTTGTCCGTTGTGGCGCCTTCCGTTGTTACTGTTTGATTAATACTATTATTAATAGGGAGTTGTAATGTGATTTCGTGTTCGACGCTGCTACTTCGGGGAAACAGTTTTAAAACAAAATATCCAAATGCCGGATAGAGAATTACCGCAAAAAATAGTTGTGCATAGCTTCTTGCTGTCACAAACAGAAACACTACCGCTAGTAATGAAACTGCAAAAGTAAAGTATGTTATAGCCTTTTTCATTGGTTTGTTGTTTGTCTTAGTTTTACGTATTCAGACTGTATAAAGCCTGTTGTTTGCTCATCTATTCTAACTTCGTACCAATCAAGATCGACTGGTGCTCCATCAAAGAATTCACCTTCCTTTGCTGTCCTGTGTATGTCTGCTTGCATTGAAGTAGTGTTATAGATATTTACTATACCCACGCCTTCAAGTATTTGTACTGGTGTAAATAAAAGATCAGCTGGCTCAGTGGATTCAGTTATCGACTCTGTCGCACTCTCCGTTGCCGATAAAACATTGGTTTCGGTCAGAGCCTCTGGGACCACTTCTATAATAGTAGGGGTAAAAGCCGTTGTGTTAATTGTCTCAATATTACTATTAAGTGGAGCTGAAGACATTGCTTGTATCGAAGAAATATTTATATTCCATATTCCTGCAGTAAGTAAAACAATAAAACCAGCGGTGAGACCAATATATTCAGGAATACGAGTCCTTGGTTCTTCATCTTTAGAAAACGCTTGCTTTAAAGGAGTCGTCTCTTGCCGAGGGAGAAGTGTTTCAAGGTTTCTCCTTTCAAGTGTTTCTGCTTTGCTCTCAAGCAACAGGCTTTCCATGCTAGAAGCCTCTTCGGGCGTAAACTGGTATTTTTCCGCAAATTCAATAAAGCTAGTTTGAACTTGAGAGTTAACATCTCCCGCATTGCTAAATAAATTTTTTATGATGTCTGTTCTAACAAATGATGCTGCGTTTGTGCCTGCATAATCCGCATGGGATGAGTAAACGTTTCCTTTGTGTTTTTGATCTAGGTAGGCGACGAACTGAATAAGTGTTCTGTTCTCGAGAATCTGAGCCGATTTATACGGGCCTTCGAACAATGAACCATGTCGTTTGTATTTCTTGTTGAAGTACATTGAGTATCGAGTCGACAAGGAACGCAAAAAGCTTTCTATAGAGCCTTGATGTGCTTGGTGCAGCAGCAAATGAAAGTGATTAGGCAGAAGACTGTATGCTAGAAGCTCAACCTTATTATAATAATTCTTTGGTTGGTGTGGGGATCCCTTGAAAGTTCTACCATTCACCGTAAAATCCTTTTTAGTGCTTGTTTGGTCAGCAGGGGCACTCAGATACTCCTTAATGAATCCGAGAAATACTTCGTTATCTTGGGCGTCGTTAAAAATGAGCCTATTCTCAACACCTCTGTTGTATATGTGAGAATATGTTCCTTTATCAGCCACCCTGAGCAGGTTTTTAGCAGGCATATTTAAAGCTAACTTGAAAGGAGACACATTGCAAGTGTTAATTGCACTCATTCTATATAACGCATATATTTCAGGAAATAGTGATTCGGATCGCTATCATAATTTCTGCAACTCAACCTCAAAACAGCGTAAACCCACTTTCCTTACACATATTTTGCTTTACATTTACATTGCGAGTAGTTTCTTTTCGGACATTTTATTCCTTATGCGTTTTTTTGTGCTGACATGCCTTTCCTTCAAAGAAATTATTTTTTTGTGTTAGTCACTTGAGAACTTGTGACTTATCAGGCAGTTAGTAGGTGATGCACTGCTATAGTGCAAACTGTCTATTATATTGTGATTAATGTCGATACTTTCTATAGGTAAATATATCTATGTCACATTTGCTTATAGTAAACGCGCTGCTCTTCTGTTTATTTGCTGCGTTCTTGTCGACCTGCTTCTTATTAGTAAATGTCTGAAGGATTTTGTTCTGTTGGCCCTTTTATTTTTATGTCTTTTCTTCGTGAAGTAGAACATTAATTCTGTCAATATTATTTTTTCGACATTGTTTGTTATAAGTTTGTTTAGTTGATTTTGAAATTTGTCATTTTGTATATTTGCGGAAATATTTTGTTTTCTGTGTGCCTTTTTGTAGATATTTATTTGTGTAACAAGTGTCAGCTTTTATTTTTTATTGATGTAAGGAAATTTCTGTTAAGTAATTATGATTAACTGAGACTTACCATTGGAGGAGAGTTGCGCTTGCTTATTTTGTTGCTTAGTGTTATCCTACTCGATTCTTCACTTTTTGGTTGAATCACAAAATGACTCCACTGAAAACTATCAGTAACGAGTCAAACAAATGTATGAAAAACTTATTCTTAATGTCTTTGTTTCTCACCTTCTTTTTAGCGGGACCTTCTTTGGTGTCTGCAGCTGACGCGTATTGGAACCAATGTGGGGGTGGAAACTCAATTGTTCGCTGTGAGACCTATGACTGCCCTCAAGGTGACACAAACCGTGATGGTAGGTGCACATTGTCTGACACAGATGCCAAGTTTCAAGAATCTAAGAATGATGCTTTTTGTGCCAACCCTCTCAGTGGTTGTGGTGAGGTTTTGTACTTTGAAGCTAACAAGAGCAACCAGTGTGCTCTTCGAGTAAAAGAGAACCAAAACAATTGCTCACTTTACAAAGCATCAAACCCATCTTTTGTATCTCAATCAACATCATCTCCAGCTCCACAGCAAACAAGTACGCCAACACCTAAAGTAACTTTTCCTACGGCCAGCCCATCGGCAAACATTAAAACCTTGCCTAAAACGGGAATAGAGTTGTGGGTAAGCATTGCTGTGGCAGTCATCGGTGTCTATGGACTTTTCTTGGGCGACAAAATCAAACACTCCTAAAAGGTCTGAACGAAAGTTTGGCCATCTGTATTTTTCAGGTTCTGGTTTGTCTCATGGCCAGGTAGTGCTGTCTGAGCCTTCCAAAAGTAATTTTCAAAAAATAGGCTTTCTTTTAAGTGCACTGTTAGTTAGTTTCTCAATTACCTCACTTTTAACAACCTTTGCGCCAAGTAACTATGTAGAGCTTTCCGATGTTGCCCAAACTGAAGTTTCTGAGGTGTTAGCTTCCTCACCTGAGAAGAATACACCACGCGACGAAGCTGCCGCGCTCGGGCTGTCTGGTGACTTTTCTTTAGCCATACCAACGATTAAGGCATATGCCAATATCATTGAAAATGTTGATGTAGCCAGTGAAGAAACTTATAAAGAAGCCCTTAAAAGTGGAGTAGCGCATGCCCAAGGAACCGGGTTTCCTGGTGAGAACAAGCGTATTTTCCTTTTTGCCCACTCAACTAACTCACTTACCAACTTCACAAAATACAATGCTATTTTCTATGACTTAAGGAAACTTAAAGCCGGGGACACTATATATATGTATTACGAGGGTAAAAAGTATGTTTATATAGTAAGCGATAAAAAGGTGGTTGCGGCCAATGATGTTTCTTTTTTGGCACCAAGCGAGGAGCCTACGATGATACTTCAAACCTGTGATCCGCCAGGCACTACCTGGAAAAGACTCTTAGTTTTTGCAACCCTTTCAAGGGTTGATTGAGTTGACTTTTAGCCTTAGTTTTTACCTATTTGACTTTTACCTTAGGGCTGCTAGAATACGTTTAACTACTTCTTCTAAAGCTTGCCAAAGAAGGGTATAAGTCTTCTATATACTGTTAATCCATTTATGTCAGATAATGCTTTCGATAATAAGACGTTGATCGTTGATGATCGGGTGATACCCGACTCTGCGCTTCCTACTGAGTTCGTTGAAGGAGTCCTTGATATTGCAACTGAGGGCTCTGGATTGTTGCGACCAAATTTTAGTCCTTCAGACAAAGATGTGTATATCTCAGCTTCACAAATCCGACGCTTTAACTTAAAAAATGGTGATATGGTGGGTGGGCACGCGAGGCGCCCAAAGGAGAACGAGAGATACTGGGGACTATTGAAAGTTGAGACGGTAAATGGTGACGAGGCAAAGGAAATGCAAGAACGAGCTGATTTTGAAAGTTTAACTGCTATTTATCCTGATCGACAAATTACGCTTTCAACTGACAAAGAAACTATCACGACTCGTATGATTGATCTTATTGCTCCAATTGGATTTGGACAACGAGGCTTAATTGTTGCACCTCCTAAGGCCGGGAAAACGTGGCTAATTAAGGACATTATTAACGGGATTGCAAAAAACCACCCTGAGACATTCCTTATTGCTGTTTTAATCGGAGAGCGACCTGAGGAAGTAACTGACTTAACTCGTTTAATTAAAAGCACAACTAATGGAAACGGTATGGTTGCAGCTAGCAATTTTGATGATGATCCACACGACCAAACACGCGCTGGAGAGCTTGCCTTAGACCGCGCAAAGCGACTTGTTGAAAGTGGCAAAGATGTTGTTATTGTTTTGGACTCAATCACGAGACTAGCTCGAGCGTATAACTTGGCACTTCCAAACTCAGGTCGCACACTTTCTGGTGGCTTTGACACTGGAGCCTTGCAACCTGCGAAGAAATTCTTTGGTGCAGCTCGAAAGATTGAAGGTGGAGGGTCACTTACGATAATTGGTACTTGTTTAGTTGAAACAGGCTCACGAATGGACGACCTCATTTACGAAGAATTTAAGGGAACAGGGAACATGGAGCTGCATTTAGATCGTCGATTTGCAGAGCGACGTATCTTCCCAGCAATTAATGTCACTCGAAGTGGAACAAGACAGGAAGAGCTTCTTTATGGCAAGGAAACCATGGCGCAGATCTTAACACTTCGTCGCATGCTTGATATGATGCACGACGACGAGAGAACTGAGACCCTTTTAGGTAAATTGTCTAAAACAGAGACCAATAAAGAATTTCTCGATAGTTTGAAGACTATCTAAGTTTCTGGTATTCTGTCTCTGCCGTACATGTCGCGACTTAAATATCAGACCAAACTTCTCCTTCGTGAGCTCAATCAGTTCAATCGCGCCTTCTTTTCATTCATAAAAAAAATCCTTCATATTCAGGTACTTAAGTTCGAAGCAGGAAAAACTGTTTTTGCCACAGCCTTGTATCGAAAGCGTGGAAGACTGGCAAAACGTTTTATACATTCAGGAATGGCTGGAATTACAGCGCTTGGTATTATCATTGCACCAGTTGTGGCTGATGAGCTGGGCTCTCACCGCCTAAACCCATGGGACGCAGCTAGTCCTTCACAGGTTCTCTCAGCTTCAGCGCAAGATAGTGAACTTGGAACTGACTTTTCAGACAAGGGGTATCGGGATCAAACCATTGAATACACTGTGGGTGAAGGCGACACAGTTAGCTCCATTGCCAAAAAGTTTGATATTTCAGAAGACACGATCAGATGGCAGAACGATTTAGAATCAAAACACGCCATTAAAGTTGGGCAAAAACTCCAAATTCTTCCTATTACTGGTATTTCTCACAAAGTAGTCAAGGGAGATACCATTTATTCGATATCAAAAAAGTATGATGCTGACCCTCAGTCAATTGTTGATTTTCCTTTTAACACTTTTGTAAACGATGAGACATTTGAACTGGCAATAGGACAGGTTGTTATCGTTCCTGAAGGTGTGAAGAAAGATGACTTGAATCCAAGTTCAACACCACGTACAAAACAAATAACACCAAACGCGGGAACAGTTGTTGCATCAGGAAACTTTGTCTGGCCAACACAAGGAACCATTACTCAGAAGTATTCTTGGTATCACCCTGGAATGGACATCGCCAATCGAGCTTCTCCTACGGTTGTAGCAGCTGACAGTGGAAAGGTAATTGCAGCCGGATGGGACAAAACAGGCTACGGAAACATGGTTATGATTGACCACGGCAATGGGTATAAAACTCGATATGGTCATTTGCAAAAGATATATGTTGTAGCCGGTCAAACGGTAAGTCGTGGTTCCGCAATCGGCCAAATGGGTACAACAGGCCACTCAACAGGAACCCACTTACATTTTGAAATCTACAAAGGTGCAACTCGCATAAATCCACTTGGGGTATTAAAATAACCCTGTGTGCGCGGGCCGTTCGTACAGGGGTAATACACTGCATTCGCATTGCAGAAACGGCGGTTCGATTCCGCCACGGTCCACACGACTGAGGGTTATTCATTTTTTGCTTAGTTTTGCTTCAAACCATTTTGCTAGAATTGGGCTCTCTTTTTTGAGCAGGTCCGCCCATTCCTTTGCGATCAAACTATCTTGATATTCATACCCCTTGCGCACCATATACCGTATATAAGGTTTCCAATAATATCTATTCATTAGGTTTTCATTTACCCTAATTGACACAAGTTCAGCATGGTCTGAAGTGAAGAGCATAACAGCTTTTTGTGGATAACCATACGATAAGCCTCGAAATATTACATGTTTACTAGTATTTGACCATTGAAGCTCAGCCATTTTATTGGCTAATTTCTGACTCTTTGAGACATGAATTAAGGTTGAGTCCTGATGATCTCTACTATATGCAATTTTAGCGTCTGAAAGCCATTTTATTATTCGTTTTGTGCCAAGATTTCTTTCATCAAAAGGTTGTCTGACTGATATTGAAGACGCCTGTTTTAGATTTTTATATGTGAGGAATAGTTCTACTCTGCCCAAAATAGAAACTGGAAGGTATAAAAGGCGATCGTTTAATTGTTTTTCAAAATCTTTCATTACCGTATTTTATACTAAAGCAAAAAGAAGGGGCATGCTAAAAAGCACACCCCAGCCGCATTGGATGCTATCGATCTGACGGTCGTGGTTGATTACAACTTGAGCACTTGTTGCCCTTTTCGTTGTATGTCCCGCAATGCGGACACTCCCAACCACTATTCAGACGGATAACACGCACCTTAACCTTAGTCTTTGGCATATTACCTCCATGCTTAGACTAGTCTCAAAAAATTTGAGACTGCATATAGTAACACAAAGCTACCACAAAACAAAAATGACAGTTTTGATATAATCAACTACCAGGTTCAATTTGAACGTAAATATGATTAACTAAAATCCGACATTTTGTTTTGAGTGAACTATATTATCAGGTATCCCAGTATTAACTCCTGTGCCAAGCACGTACCTTAAAGGTATAAAGTACTTCCTCCTAAACGAGAAAGTATCTGGAAATAGGTCCGAATTTTGACTTAATAACTCCACACTTTTGACCTTAAAACACGCCATACGCTACAATCAGGCGTAACCGTAAAACCAAGAGGAGAAAAATAATGATTGTCCTTGTGGATCAAGATGGAGTCCTTGCAGACTTTTCTGGCTATTTCTATACCCTTTGGGGGCTTACCTATCCTGACGCACCCAATATCCCAACGAGTAATCGAAAGAAGTTCTTTATTGATGAGGAGTTACCCAGTAAGTACAAGAAAAACGTTCGTGCGCTCATACACTCAAAGCATTTCTTTCGTGACCTGCCGCCAGTTAGTGGCGCGCTGGCAGGGATATCTCAGATTGTTTTAGCG
>CAYQUL010000016.1:767-15716 GCA_964420735.1 uncultured Gammaproteobacteria bacterium | reverse complement strand
GATAATAAAAGGAACGGGGAAAATAAAACCATAATAGTGGTCATAAATCTCTTGTTTATAAATACCAAAACCAATTAAGGAAACACCTAACCAAATACCGATTAAAATAAGTGCTTCTGTCTGAATACTTTTCTTCCAAAACTTTGCTCGGGTTATTGCTGAGACTACTGATAAGGCTATCGCAACAACAACAAACTGACCCACTCGAACATCGTATCCACCAATCAGCCGCGTTGAAATCTTTGTTAGCTGTGGAACCAAACTAGGGATGGCAGTCCACGGGCGAATTGAAACAGTTGATTGTCGCTCGGTGAAAAAGAGCTTTATCGCATTAAAGTTTCGGTATTCATGTCGAATATCAAAAAACGCCAGAGGAGACATGAGGAGTAAAAAGAGCACTCCACCTACGGCAGTCCAGACAAAGAAATGTTTCTTTGGGCTGTGTGTTTTGTGTAACTTCCAGAGTGTTAAGAGCCAGTAAATACCTAAAGTTGGTAAAAGTATTAGTGCCAAGTAGTGTGACTGAAGACAAGCTGCAAAACTAACCGCTGACACCGCGATAAGTTTGTATGAGTGGTGCTTCCAAACACGCCACATGGTGTAAATTGCAATTAATGCAAAAAAGGGCATGATATTGGGGTTCCACGAAGATCGACTATAAATAATCGTAACTGGAGCAATTGCATATAAAAAGGCAGCTATTAGCCCGGCAGCTTGCCCAAACCATTCACGGGCGATATACCAAACAAGCCAAACCGTAGCAATTCCCATTAACGCAATGAATACCGCTGGACCTACTGGACTAAAGTTAGCCAACAGAAGTGCTGGCGCAATTAAGTAATAATAGAGCGGACCTAAGTACATATTCCCAATTGATGTACCCGGTCCAATAAGCATTATGTGAGCTTCAGTTATAAAGCGCCTGACAATAATCACATCTCGGCCTTCGTCCCCTAAAAAGGTCATATAGTCACTAATTCTGTATAACCTCATCACTGCAGCCACGGCTATTACGATAAACAAAAGAATTGCCTCAACTCGGTGCTCGCGTGTCCAAGTAAAAAAGCTCTTTTTATATGTTTTAATTTTTTCTCGGTACATACTTTATTTATGAAGTTTTAGCCAAAGCTTTCCTAAGTCAACAAAGCTTTGGACAATGACATTTAATTTTCTTCCAGTTCCTTCTCCCACAAGGCGGGCGTAATGGGTAACAGGTATTTCAACAATTTTAAAGTTAGCACGACGGGCTTTAATTAAAAACTCACTACTAATAAAGGCTCCCCGCTCACTCTCAAGTGGCATTACCTTGGTAATTACCTTTTTAGAAATCAATTTAAATCCACAATCAATGTCGTGTACCATTAGACCAAACAAAAGGTAAACGGCAGCCTCCCACAGTTTACTGGTAAGGATTTTAAATTTTGATACTTGGCGCTTCTTATAATATCCAACAACAAGGTCAGCCCCCGTTTCTTTCTGTTTCTCAATAAAGTGTGTTACTTCACTAAAATCAAATTGACCATCAGAGTCAGTGAAAACCACCCATTCATATTTACTTTCAGTAAAACCAGTCTTTAAGGCTGCACCATACCCGCGGTTAATGGGGTGGTGAATGGCTCGAACCCCTTTGTGTTTTTTAGCAAGAGCGTCCGTTACTTGTTTTGTGTTGTCTTTGGAGCCGTCATCAATAATAAGAAGTTCCCACTTTGTGGCAACTTTAGGCAGAACCAAAAGCGCCTTTTCAACCGTTGTTGAAATATTTTCTGCTTCATTATAAGCGGGAAAAAAGAGAGTCAGTTCAGCGAGCTTCATTGCTCCCTAGTCTAGCATACGTACGGTCAATCGTGATACCATCGGGTAATGAGACTTTTTAAGACATTTCTCGCCATTGCGGCTATAGCAATTGTCCCAACCCTTGCAGTTTGGGCGCCGTTTTACCTAAGAAGTGCAACCATTTGGAATATTCCACTTCCTGTCAATGGAATGCAAACAGTTGTTGCCAACTACGATGGGCCACTTTATATAGTTGTAGCCAAAACTCTCTATAACAAGGAGGCCATTCTTAAAAACTTTTCATTTGATCTTCCCTACGAGTACTACGCAGCTCACTTTCCACTCTATCCTGCCACAATTCGAGTACTTTCTTACCTAACCGGGTACGTGTGGGGAACACTCTTGGCTACACTCTTGGCGGCAATTTTTGCGCATGTGTACTTTTATCGACTGGCCCTTGAGATGACCAAAAAAGAGCATTATGCAATTTGGCTGACCATGATCTTTGCCGTTCTTCCTGCTCGGTGGTTAATTGTGCGCTCCGTTGGCTCCCCTGAGCCACTCTTTGTTGGTGCAATCATTGCTTGTCTGTTTCATGCACGTAAAAAGGAATATCTGTTGGCTGGCATCTTTGGAGCAATTGCAACACTTACCAAAAGCCCTGGAGTTCTACTTCTTCCGGCCTTACTTCTTTCAATAGTGCTTCCACGATTCAGAGACATTGTAACGACACACCACATGGGAAGGTTTTTTCGTTCTCTGCATATTTCGTCAGTATTTGTCTTTTTGATTCCACTGGCGTTGCTAGCTGTGTTTGGCCTATACCAAACAACATTTGGAGACTTTTTGGCATACTTTAACTCGGGAGACAATATTCATTTGTTTTTCCCTCCTTTCCAGATCTTTAACTTTAGCCAACCTTGGGTAGGTACTCATTGGCTCGAAGAAATTATCTTTATATACCTTATTATTGCCGTTGGTCTGTCACGGTTAATTTCACAAAAAGAGTGGCTTATGTCTTGGTTTGTAGGCATTTTCCTAGCCGTAATTTTGTTTGTGTCTCACCGAGATGTGCTGCGTTATGCACTCCCCACCATGCCTTTTGTTATTTTGGCTTTTAGGGAGCAGCTGGTGAAGCGAGAATTTGTTTTTATCATGCTTCTCTTAATTGTCCCTGTTTACCTTTTTTCCATTGTCTTTATCGTAAACAATGTTATGCCAATTGGTGACTGGACTCCCCTTTTGTAAAACCCCATAACTTTTGATATACTACAAGTCCAAGCACAAAGTAGTGCTTAAATATAAGGTAAGGAGAGCATAATGCTTGACTCGCAAAATGTGTGTTTTGTCCTAAGTTCTGAAGTCGTTTTTACTTCCCTACCCACTGATTTGCAAGTGAAAATTATTGGAGTTATTCCAGAATTTCTAGCGCAGTTGGGAGAGATGGAAAGCGCCTTTATTACCCTAGACATACTGGTCAAAGCAATTTCACAGTTTACCCAGCTTTGCCTTGCAAAAGACTTTATTCCCGTAACGGAGGCAACTCAGGTAAGAAGGTTAGAAGAACTGGATGAGACAATTCGAAATGCATTTCCAGAGCTAACTAAAAAGTCGCTCATAGCGGACGAAATAAAAGACTCGTTTCCAGAACTCAAGGTTGCAGAAAAGACGATAAGTCAAACAGAGGATGAAACCATTTCCATCGAAATGATTGCTGCGGTTTTTTCAGAAATACAGAACACCTTTGTGGATATGGCTAAAGGCCAGCCGGTACCAGAGGAATTTGTACATCAAATGTACCCTTGGGTACGTAAACTGTATGATGCAGGCCAACTTACCGTTGGGGCTGCTTTGCAGAACCAACCATCACTCTTTTTTGTTTCAGAAAGATAAACATAGTGGCCGGCTTTTAGCCGGCCATTTTCTACTTTTGAATAAACGAAGGAACGCTGTTAAAGATTGCGTAGAGCGGAACAAGAACAAACAGGAAACCAATGAGGACAGTAAACAGTCCTCCGAAAACGGCAGCAAGCACTGAGATACAAAGAAAAAAACGAGTAATGCTTAAGTCTTGCCGAACTCCACCTTCAAAACGAAAAACAATCCCTACAAAAAACATGAAACAGGCAGCGATACTGGTGCTTACCGCAATGATTGCAGCAACCTGCTCAAGCAAAGTGCATAGGTTACTTGCCAAGTACCACGCCTCCGGAAAATGGACCAAAGGTAACATGAGACAACTCCTTTTTTTGTCTTTCCCTTTAAACAAAACGACAAAGATATCGCGGTCTACAGTATCAGTTTTTCAACCTCAGGAGTAAACAGCGCAACATTTATGTAAGACACCAAAGGAGTCGCAGCAATATGACTGCCAGTTAAGTGGGTATTAACAATTTCAGACACCCCTGGTCTAAGACTCGGCAAGTCTGGTACATCATGAGCATTTTCAAATGAAAAGTGAGACAATTTATAACTTGAAAGGTTTGTTAAAAGCTCATCAGAAAGTACCAAACGATAAGCTTCAACCGTGACGTCTAAAATAGTTACTGTGACTACTGGCGAGAGTGACTGAGAGTGGAGTGCGTCAACAAGTGCGCTATTTTTGTTACTCGCATATCTCCCGTTTATTGCGTTTGTAACTGAAACTTCCTGCTGCATAATGCGAATAATGCTTTCCGTTTTCGACTCGTCAATGCTTTTTTTCGCAAAACCCATGGGAATTGTTTTGTCTCCTGCGTGCTTGTATCGGTTCCCCCCATGTATTTCTTGCCCCACCAGTAATTTTGTAGTGTCACTTTCAGGAGAGACTAAAAGCGCAACACCGCGTCGTCTGACAATTTCTTGCTCCATATTTCTGTAGATTCTATGCAGGGTTACCATCGATGTTTTAAATGAAGCAGGCATAGTCTTGTACAGTGCTTCAAGCGGAGTATCAGGAGCAAGCGCCGCTTCACGAAAAAAGTGCAGTACCTCAGGAAGACTGGTATGTCGCCCTGCCGAGCCAACAACACCATAGCGGCGTATTAACTTGTGATAGTTTGCAACTGAAATCGGAAGATAATCATTCCGCGCGATAGACGCCTCAACTGACCCATGTATAAAATACTCATTTAAAAACCACCTGTCGCTAAAGCGCATAAACTCGCCGCTGTTTTCTCTTTCAATCATGCCTGTATTATATCACGACTATTGACCCATAAGTAAATGTGGCACGGGAGTGAAGCATCCTGTGCTTTGAGAGGCTTTGAGAGTTTCATTCACCTACACTTTTGTTAGTAGAGCGAGCAAAAGGAGACAAACAATGAGAACCGCATTCTACTGGAGACTGAAGCCACAGTTTTACCGTTTGCAGGGCGTTCGCTATGAAAATGGAGAGGTTAGTCTCCAAGAACGGCCTTGTCCTCCTAAAAAGGAGGAAACGAAAAACAGCAAGACTGAAGTAGCAGAGGTTGTGTTTTCCACTAGCTTGTATCTTAAAAATGCCAGCTAGAGCAAAACAAAAGGCAGGAACTTTCAATAAGTCCTGCCTTGTTTTTTTTTACGTCCGCAAATAGCGGACACCGACCGCAGTAATTCCAGCAATCGGAAGGATCCCGGTCCAGTCTCCTAACAAGACCGGGCCACAAATAGCGGAGACTAAAAACAACAGCGAAATTCGTCCCGCACTCCGGGCAAACAAGCCGTTCCCTTCCTCAGCTGCCACAAATCCAACAGCAAGAAAAGAAAAGCTGCAAACTAATAAGACAATCGCGGTAACTATACCGACTGTACCGCCTGCTTGAGGCAAGTGAATTAAAGGAAAACTCATTCAAATCCTCCTTGTTATTAAGTATGCAATTATACCACTTAATTACTATAAGATCAAATTATTTGTTCTTCCAGATGACTCTGGTATACATGAAGTAGTTATACGGCATAACTAGGAAAACAACGACAAAGAAGAGGATCACAATTCGTGCTCCACCACCAAAAATGCCAGTTAGCAGGCTTCCTGCAATGGTTTGAATAAGAAGAGCCCCAGCAGAAGTTACGTTAAACTGCACAAACTTCCTGATAATGTTAGGCAGCCCTGCAATCGTGCTGTCATTAAAGGTCCAAAGGTTGTTTATCGTAAAGTTACTCATAATGGCAAGTTCAGTTGACAGTCCCCAACTTGCAACCTCAGCAAACCCGAGACGAGAAAAGACTGTTAGCCCGATGGCGTTTACCACAAAGCCAATAAACCCGACCGTTCCAAACTTGATAAACTTCTGAGAAGCTCGCAGGCGAAGCAGAAACAATACTTTATTGGTAGCAATCATTTCCTGCAAAGAAAACTTTGATGTTTCCTCTGTTCGTTCTCCAAAATGGATTGGTACTTCAACTGTTTTTGATGAGAGTTTTACAGATTGATAGAAAAGGTCAACTTTAAATGCAAAGCGATGCAACTCCATTAAGTGATCAAGATCAATCTGGTCAAGGACCCCCTTAACACGCGTTAGGCGAAACCCTGTTGTTGTGTCGTGCAAATTAGGGAGAAACAAAACAACTCGCGCAAGCAAGTTACCAAAAAAACTTACGGCTTTGCGGTGGATGGCCCAACCTGAAGGTATCGTGCCACCTTTAATGTAGCGGGAACCAATAACATAGTCAGCTCCATCTAAAAATGGTTTCACCATTTCGATTACGTGCTTTGGGTCGTGTTGAAAATCAGAATCCATTTCCAAGGTCCCATCTGCTTTAAGTGTTTTCATGGCGTACTTTAGACCACGAACATAGGCCATCCCTAGTCCTGCCTTCTCTCCTTGAAGTAAATGAAGATTTTTGTGTTTCTTTGTCTTTTCAGTAACAATTTTTCCTGTCCCATCAGGAGAGTTGTCATCAACAACAAGTAAATGCATTTCGGCACCTTTAATTTGAGGAAAACGAACATTGAATAACTCATCAATCATGCGGCCAATGTTCTTAGATTCATTATATGTTGGCATCACGACGACAATTCTTTGCATGTGTTTAGTTTACGGCAGCATTTGCCAAGAGCAAGAAGCTTGCGATTTGAGCAACGATCACAAGAACGACTACAGGAATCATTAAAAGAAGCGCTTTCCGTAGCCGCATTTGGTGTTTAACTGAAATACCAAGAGCCAAAATATAGAACGAGTACAGTGCAGCGAGGTTACCAACCACTGGTACCCAACCAAAGAGTGAAAGTGGTGCTCGAGAGTAGGAAAAGGCACTATATGTATCAGCGTATGTTCCTTTACCCTTAAAAAGCTTTAGCCACCCATGCAGGAGGGCTGACCAAACAAATGAAAGGAGAGCAACAATCACTACTCCTACTAAAACTACAGTAATGGCTTCAGTCAGCGAAGGTGAAACAGGAAGAGATGAGTCAAACAAAGGGGACAATTGAGACAAAACAGGTGACAGGAGGAATGAATAAAGCATTGCCAAAACTGAACCTACAAGGGTAATTACAATAAAGAAGATTATTGACTCAGTAATCGTCTTTTTCTGACCAAATATTTTTCGAGGTGCACGGACAGTGTCACTTGAGTCATGCAAAATTTGCATGAAGTCGATGGTAATTTCTTTACCTAAAACAACAGGAGCTATTTCACTTTCTTTTTGAACTGTCTTTCTCACTAACTTCTTTTTCATATCAAGTTACCACAATTGTACTTTGAAACCTGAAAAAATACAAAGAAAAAAATTCGGCCCCACATTGTGAGGCCGTTTGTACACCTTAACCGTGATAGTAGCAGCCTCTTTTGTGGCTACCACAATGAGCGCCTATATCGCACTGTGGGCATTCGCAATCACAGGGACCAGGCTTTAATAGGTGTTTCAACACATGTAATAGGTATCGCATGGTATCTCTCCCTAAAAGCGTTACCGATACACAATTATACACCCAAGCACAGTTTATGGGAAAAAGGTGGTGGAGTGCTCTGAAAAGCACTCCACCAGTAAGCGCCGCACACAAAGGAAGGAGTAGCCTTGTATGCACAAGTATTCTACATCAGGAAAAGAAAAAGAAAAGTGGTGGGATAAGTGTACCTATCCCACCTTGTGTGAAGCATACACGTGAGTCAAAGGCAACGAACAAGACACGTGCACATTAATTGTACCAAAAAATTAGGTGGAGTGGTTTAACGGCCACTCCACCAATGTTCGAACGTGAGGGTAAGGATAGGAAGCCCTGCACGCAGGCAAGTATACCATGTTATAGTAAGGCTATGAAAATTGATATTATTACCCTCTTTCCGGATATGTTTCAGGGTCCGTTTGCAGACTCCTTGATGGCACGAGCGCAGAAGCAGAAGCTTGTAACAATTGCAACTCATGACCTTCGCCAATTTGGATTGACTGAGAGAAAGACAATTGATGACCGACCATACGGTGGTGGGGTTGGCATGATTATGATGGTTGAGCCGATTGAAAAGGCAATTAAAAAAATTACAAAAAGGCCACTTCTTTCACTCAGAAAAAAGAAAACAGTTGTGGTGCTTTTGACCCCAAGAGGAGAAAAATTTACACAAAAAACAGCACAAGAGCTTTCAAAGGTTGACCAGCTTGTATTAGTCTGTGGAAGGTATGAGGGTTTTGACGAGCGAATTCATGAACACTTGGTTGATATGGAACTTTCCATTGGTGACTATGTGATGATGGGAGGAGAGCTGCCGGCAATGGTGATAACTGAAACCGTCACAAGGCTTATTCCTGGGGTAATTGTTAAAGAAGACGCAACTAAGTACGAGAGTTTTTCTGACCCTAATTTACTTGAGGCACCACAATACACCAGGCCTGAAACTTACAAAAAATGGAGCGTGCCGAAGGTACTGCTCTCAGGCGACCCTAAAAAAATAAATGAATGGAAACAGGAAGAAGCAAAAAAGAAGACAATTAAGAGCCGTCCTGACCTTCAAAAATAGGTTAATATTAACTCATTTTTAACCTAAATATTGAGTATTTTTCATCTTGTAGTTGTACTTTCTTCAATTAAAGTCTATAACTAATTGTAGCCATAGATAAGGGTGGTCGACTACGCGATATCTTAAATATGCACAAGAAAAGGTTTGATCAGTTACTTCAATTACACACGCCATATTCTTGCTTTTATTGCAAAAAGAATGAAAGGAGGTGAGAAAAAATGAGAAAAATTTTATCAGGACTCTTAGGAGTCGTCATGACTGCTTCTGTTGTGGGAGGGGTTGCATATGCAGCCTTTACAGCACAAGCAACAGTTAACGGTATTGATATCACAGCTGGAACCGCAGCATTGAAAGTTGGTGCTGCTATCAACCCTGCAAGCAATATATTCTCTGCGGGCTTGGTATTAGCTGGTGTCTATCCAGGCTATTCACAGAATACGACCTTTGTTGTTAAGAACGAAGGTACAGTTAACCTTACGATTACTGGACAGTTAACAGGAGCAGGTGGATGGAACGATGCCGGGGTCAATCTTAAAGATTACGTAGAGGTTGCCGTAAACACTTCTGACGATTCATTAGGTACTGGTTACCTTACGTTAGTCAATTGGAATTCTGGAGCTATAGCGTTCCCAGGAACGGCAATAGCACCAGGTGATAATCGTACATACAAAGTGTATGTTCGAGTTCCAGCAAGTGCGCCAGACTTAATTCAAGGTCAGTCGTTGACAAATATTACGTTCACATTGATAGGTACACAACAATAACTTTTTGTTGTTTCTATCTGATAGATCTGCGGAGTCCCTCCGCAGATCAAATAAGATATGAACAGAAAAATTTTCCAGAGAATTTGGACCGTGGCTGAGGTACTTCTGTACCTTATTTTTGTAATTACTATTTTTGTAGCACTCTCTCCACGACTTCCTACAAAAAATATTATCCAAACATATGTTGTGCCAACAGGCTCAATGGTCCCAGTAATTTATCCTGGTGCTGTAGCTGTTGTTAGACCAACTACGGACATTCAGGAAGGTGACGTCATCGCTTTTGAAAACCCAAGTGACCAATACCAGCTTATTCTCCACAGAGCTATTAAAAAGGGCTCCCTTGGGTGGACGACAAAAGGTGACGCAAACCCTACTGCTGATGTAGTGGCAGTCTCACTCGATAAAATTAAGGGGAAGCTCGTTTTTAGTATTCCTCTTGTTGGCTATATTGTTTCATTTGCCAGAACAAAAATAGGGTTTTTACTTTTAGTTTTAGTTCCAGGTATTGTCCTTTTGTTTTTAAATTTTCGTGACATATACCAAGGGGTTAAGGAGGAGAAAAACAAGCGAAAATATAAAAATATTGCGGTTACCATTGTAGCTGCAACTGTCTTTGTTTCTTTTATTTCTTCACAGCAAATAAAAGCCATACTGGCTCAGTTTACAACGGTAGCCACCGTGTCAGGCATATCTATAACTGGGGCAGCGGCAACGCCGTCGCCAACTCAAACTCCTACTGTTGAGCCTTCACCAAGCAGTTCGCCTACTCCAACACAAAGTCCTACTGCTACCCCAACTGTTAGCCCAACAGCAATACCAACTGCTAGTCCTACGCCAACACCTTCAACCACCCCTGTGCCGAATGAAAATGGATGTGGTGACTTTGACATAGAAATCTCTGGAAATGGGGAGAACTCAGAAAATGAAGTTGAAATTAATTGTGAAGTTTCACATGTGGTAATTCAGATAAATCATGGAAACGCGCATAACGATATTCATGTGGAATCAAATTACGACACTGAAGAAGGACATGAAGTAAAGTCTGAAGACTTTCACCCAGACGAAAGTGAAGAAATACACAAAATAAACTTTGATCTTTGTAAAGATGATACTTGTGAGCCAGAAAACATTAAAAACAAAAAACTCACGATTACATTTGGGTTACAGGCAAACTAGGTTAGTCTTGCAACCACAACTAATCTCTTTGCATCTAAAAAGCCAGTACAGGTATAAATTGTAAGTCTGCGGTCGTTAGTTTGAGACAAAACAGAAATATCGTTTGGGGTAACTACCTGTACGGTACTTACTACAAAGTTTGTTGTTTGGCCATCAACACTCACAACTTGAATTGTGTCTCCCGGTTTTACTCGGTATAAGCTACCAAGTAAGTTAGGCCAGTTGTGCCCATAAAAAATGGAGTTTCCTTTGTCACCCGGTGTTACTCCATTTGCTAAATAAGACACGCCCTTTCGTGATGTTTCCCATTGTCCATTACTGATACTACTTGGATACACTGGTAGCCACACATTGATTGAAGTGATAACAATTCCTGAAGGAGTTGGGTCGCTACCGTTCTGTTTTGAAACAGAATGAGCTAATTCAGGTACTTGAGCAAAGGCTAACCTTCGTGGTGCATTTTGCTCGTAAAAAAGCCCCAAAAAGCATACAAAGAAAATAAACGACAAAATGAAGCAAAAACGAGAGAGGTTCATTGACGTTTGCCAATGCGGCGACTAATCACGCCAAGAGCAAATGAAGTTCCTGACAAAGCGGCCAAAAGTGCGACCATCCAAGTGTCCCCTGTTGTTGCAAGCCCTAATACAGACGGTGAAGGGTTACTAGTTGAGGACGCAGTGCTGGTTGTTGACCCACCTGAACTTGTTGTAGAGTTTCCTCCACTTCCAGTGGCTCCACATGAGTAGTTTGTGTTTTGTGCCATATATGGCCCTTGGTCTAGTCCCCAATCTGCTCCATTTGGAACAAATACCCAATTAAGGTTCTTTAAGGTTTGAATCTCTTCTTGGGTTAGTGAGCTAACCTTCCACCAGTTTGTTTGTATTCCTGAGCCTTGTGTACTACAGAAACACTGTACTCCCTTGGTGTCGTCAATAGTGTACATTTTGTCAGACCCACTAAACTCACCAGGGTTTCCCACAATTCCATGGGTACCAGTGTCATACGAGACTTTGAGCACACCTTGAGGATTACTACATGTAGGAAAGTTGGGCACTTCAACTGCCCGCACAATATTTGCGGATGCGAGAAAGGCCAGAAGAACCGATAAGGTGATTATTCTTTGTAACATAATCCTTATATTAAATTATATGGGATTATATCACGACCTATATCTGTGGTCAAGTGAGGGGCGAAGTTACTTGCGATCAGGCGTAAATGAGGCCAAAAAGTCTTTGATTGCCTTTGATAGACGGAAAACAATGTTGTCTTTCTTTCCGCTCAAAACGACATTGTATTCGGTATTATCTCGGGTCAGGGTTATCCCCTTGGAGTCATATCCCTCCGCTGAAACCAGGAGAGAGTTTTCCCCCGGATAAACGGAAATTGTGTACTTCCCCAAATAGTCAGTTTTAGTCCTTAAGTCACCAACTGAAACGGTAGCCCCATTTATGTTGTTATCCAACTCGTTTGTAACCACACCAGAGATGACCTGTGGAGTAAAGTAGTCAGTCAGTGTACGGACAGCAAGCGTTGCATGTGTAGAGGACGTCCAAATTGAAGTTGAACCACCAACACTTGTCCAATAGTTAAGCCCTACCAAGTTCTTGTTTTTTGATAACAGGTTTAAGGCCTCACCAATCCACTCTGATTGCTGAACTTCCGTCATTTTACCGTGGATATCAGGAATTGGGGCTCCCCATTCACCAAGTACAACCTTACCACCAGATTTTTCAGCTAAGGCCGTCACATCGTTATTAAGCTTTTCAGGTGACTTCACATAGTGATCAACAACAACAACACCGTCAAGCGCTTTTGTTGTAGACTGGTTCATAATTAAGTTAGCCACGTCTCCATTCATTGAATAATAGTTAGCCATAACTTGTTTATTTATGGTTCTAAATGCTTCTTTTACTTGTTGGTAATCAGAAATAAGGAATTCCCGATACTCGTCTACCTTACCAGTGTGCCTTGGGTCCCCAATTGCACCGTTTTCACACTCTGGGCATGAACTAAAAATGTCCCCATCTTCAAAAAGATCAGGGTGTTTTGTTATAAAGGTAACTATTTGTTTGGTGTGCTCCTCTGGTGTGTTTTTCTTGTATTCAAACCAACCCTCCCAACCGGCAGAGTTTCCTCTGAACCAAACAAGTAAGTCATACTTTCGTGCGTAGCGAACCCAACGCCTCATAAAGGGCAAAAACTCTTCCTCATATGGTGTGGCAACAGCGATGTGAGTTGCGCCAGTTTGGGCAATTCGTCTCACTTGGTTCTCAATTGTTTGGTCAAACGACGCATCAGTGTTTTTCTCACGAGCAACATCACGTGAGTACTTCATAGTGTCAATTGCCTGCACTTTCCAAAGTAGTGCACGACCAGAATATGTGGTCGAAGACACGCCTACACTTTGATTCTTGTTCGACAAAAAATACACGAGAACAAGCAGCAAAAAAACTACGATAACTACAATTTTTTTCATATTATTTTTGTTTTCCAAAGATGGGTTCCGTATTTAGTTGAGGCAAATACTCTGGCTTAAGCTCATAAATATCAGCAAATGGATATGAGTTCACCAGTGTATACTTCTCTGCCCAATCTGGTGAATTTGTTGTTATTTCTCTAAAAGTTAAATCATTTAAATCATGAGTTCGCATAACAATCCAATGAGCCCATCTGTCAGGAGAGGAAACTGCTGACTCCCAGTATGCTCCTGTTCCTTCATGAATATACTTTGCCATCGGTAGGTCAGAGCTAAAGATAATAGCATCATGACTAGCTGCTGAAATAAGCACAAAGCCTTCTTTGTTCTTTGCATTACTTTTAAGCCATCCACTTACCTCTGAAACGTTTTTCTGACTTGAACCGACTCGTGCGTCATCAATTGTGACTGCGTCACTATTTACAAAAGCAAATAATGCAGTCATCGCAAGAAGTCCAATAAGGACCCACCTTAAGTCCTTAAGTTTGTGAACTAAATACCCTGCAAAGATAGCAATCGAAGGAAGAACCATAATACCATACCGGACGTTAAACCAAGTATCTCCTGACACTCCTTGGATAAAGAGCACAGAGTGGCCTAAGTAAAGTGCAAGAATATTAAAAATAAGTGGCGCAAGTAGTGTGAGACTAATGATTTTGACATTTACATCTAGTTTTTTGTCAAACCAAAGAAGAATACTTCCAACTGCCCCGACAAGCGCTGTAAAGGCATATGAGTTATAAAGAAGCGCGTAAATGTAGACCTTCAATGAAAGTCCAATGTTTCCTTTTGTGGCAAGTACCCCAGCCGCATTCAACTGTTCCTGTTGTGCATGTGCTGAAAAGGGACCAAAGGCAAAATAAAAGGGATCCTTAAAAATAAGGGCATTCCAAACAAACCATAAAAAGATGCCAAATCCAGCCAATGTCGCATACAAAATCGCTGTTCCTTCAGCTGCCTTGTACCCTCGCTTCCTAAACGTATTGATGAGAATCAAGAGGCCACCGAACAAGAACAGGAACCAGCCATCATAACGAACCATACTTGAAAGCATTACAAAAAATCCAGCTTTAATAACATCCACCACATTTTCTTTCTTTTGCCAAAGCAGTAAGTAGTAGCAAGACGCGGTCATCGTTGCAATCAACAGAAGCTCTGTCATTGCAGTAGACTGCAAATAAAGAATGTTAATGTTTGCCACAAAGACAGCCACACCAACAACTCTACCTAGCCACTTAACACCTAGTTCTTTAAGGTAAAAATAAATAAGAAGACCAGTTGCAACAAAGGAAATCATTGATTGCAGTGCTCCGGCAAGTCCGGTGTGCCACATAAAGTCATTCCAAATAGTTGGAACCATCAAAAGGTGAGGAAGTGGAAGCCAAACAGAACCAATCTGCGCTAGACCAGGCTTAAGTCCTTCAACTACACGTCTTCCAATATCCAAATGACTTCGAGCATCGTTGTATGAAAGGCCAAGACCATTACGGTAGTAGAATATGAAGTACCCCACTGAAATTGCAGTGAGTACAACTAAAAGTAAATATCCAGTGTTCTCTTCAAAAAATCGTTGTATCGCTTTAATTGGTTTCCTCGGGATACTAATTGTTATATATGTAGGTATTTTCATGATTGTCTTTTGTGGTTTTTATAAAGATACAGAAGGTACAGAGAAATGATTCCAACAAGATTCAAACCAACAACAATTGTGTAAAATTCTTGGGCCGTTAAGGTAGATGCCAGATATGTTTGAAAAACAAAGGATTTTGATCTGTTTGAGGTTAAAAATTCCCAGTTTCTGTCAAAACTATAATTTTCAATTTTGTGAGAAATTTCTTGCAGCGGT
>CAYQUL010000016.1:0-737 GCA_964420735.1 uncultured Gammaproteobacteria bacterium | reverse complement strand
ACTGCACCTAACGTATTAACACAAATTGAGTAGATAAGTACCAAGAGGAAGACAAGGGAAAGGACTATGCTTTTGGAAATTCTTTTAAATGCAACTCCCAAAAATATACACATCACCGCATAGGCAGGAATTAGGTAACGAGAGCCAAAGGCCCAACCTCCCCATGGGTCACCCCAAAGTGAATAGAGAACTAAAACTGATCCTGCGACTCCTAACATTGCTGCTTTCATTGCAGCGTATTTTTTAGGGAATTTTACTAGGCCAATAAAACCAAAGAAAACTACTGGCGCGAAGACAAGTGTACCTCTGTCGGGACTGATTAAGTGGATGTACAATCCGTTAAGCATGTTTCTCGTTTTAAAGAAACCAGCAGCAGTCTTGTTCTTTGCTTCTGTTTGGATAGTGGTACTTAAATCTTGACCTGTAGACTGCTGGTTTTTGACTGGTTGGCCATCTGATCCAATGATCTTAACTGAAGCAAGAGTTCCTGAAAGTTTGAATGGTTGGCCGTGAGATAACTGATTAAAACCAAAAAGTAAAAGCATTGGGATTAAAACCAATCGCAAAGATTGTTTCTTATGCCGGAAATGCTCAAGAACCTCAGTGGTTCACAACCGCACCCGCAGAAGCCATGAAGCGAGCTTTGAAAAAAGCGAACTGGGAAGTGGGATCGGTAGATCTAGTGGAAGTGAACGAAGCTTTTGCTGTGGTTGCCTTGGCTGCCATGAAAGATGTTG
>CAYQUL010000015.1:5472-16152 GCA_964420735.1 uncultured Gammaproteobacteria bacterium | reverse complement strand
AGAAATTTATGTTAAGACTTCTTTTTCAGAGGCCTTCACAGCTGCTAGCTTATTTGAAGAAAATGTTCTCTTTGTTTCAGACTTGGCCGCAAAAAGAATAGAAGCCGACTGGAATTGGATTGAGAAAAACGCTGATCACCAAGATGTCAGTTTATTGCTGCTGTTTGGCGACACTGTTCCAGTAAAAATACGGAAACATCTCCCAAAAGACACAAAATATGAAGAATTTAAAATTCCTGTCATTATCTTTCAGTTTTTAGATTCCCTAATGCCAGGGAACAAAAACTCACTAACCTTACTTAAAAAAGTAACTAGCACAGAACCTATTGAACTCGTGTTTTCAATGATGGTTACTCATTTTCGTGATATGTATTGGGTTCTGGTAGACAGCACAAGTTACGCCGGAGCTGACTGGAAAAAAGGAAAACTTATGTCTCAAGCTAAAAAAATTGGACAGACTAAGTTAGAAGACGCATTTGCCCATTTGGCACAAATAGATTTGGATGTGAAAAGCAGTGTCGGGAACCTAAACATTCTTGTAGATAAGTTCTTGATTTCTTTTCTTGTGCTAAAATGAGCCACATGGGAATTCCAACCAATATATTTCGTGGTTATGATATCAGAGGGCTCACCGGAAGTGAGTTAACTAAAGAGTTACTTGAAACCCTCGGCCGTGCTTATGCCACGTTTTTATACCGACGACAAATTAGAGAGTGCGTTGTTGGCATGGATATTCGTGAAACTTCTCCTTCATACAAAGACTCCTTTATCAAAGGACTTACCGGTCAGGGAATACATGTTGTTGATTTTGGCCTTTCTCTAACTCAAATTATGTATTTTGCTCAGTATCATTATTTGTCAAAGGGGGGAGCTATGATTACGGCTTCACACAACCCACGAGAGTTTAATGGACTAAAACTTGCTGTAGGCTTTTCTGACACTTTAGTTGGTTCAGAGATTCAAGAAATTCGAGAAATAGCCGAGAGTGGTGTGTTTCAGAGTTGGGGGAGTGAAGGCTCAGTCACAATAGATGACGTTTTCCCAGCATATAAGGCTGATTTATTTAAACGAGTTCCCCTACACAACTCTGGTTTAACAGTCGTTATCGACTCTTCCTGTGCAACCACAGGTAAATTTTTACCTGAAATACTGCGTGAAGCAGGGTGCACTGTAATTGAACAAAACACTAATCTTGACCCAACGTTTCCACTTGGCACTCCTGACCCAACTGAAGAAACTGTTTTAAAGCGGCTCGCTGACCGAGTCACTTTGGAAAAGGCAGATCTTGGGGTTACCTATGACTCAGACGGCGACAGACTTGGTGTAGTTGATGGCACTGGCCGGCTGTTGTGGAATGACATACTGGTAGCACTTTTTTCAAAAGACATTTTACATTTCCTTCCAGGTAGCCCAATTGTCTTTAACGCACTCTGCTCAAAGACTGTTATTGATACTATTACTGCTGAGGGCGGGAAACCTGCCATGTGGCTAACCGGTCACAGCTTCATTAAAGCAAAGGTTCGTGAAACTCGAGCACCATTTGGAGGGGAGTTATCAGGACATTTCTTCTTTATGGATAATTTCTTTGGTCATGATGATGGTGCGTTTGCAACACTTCGTCTGCTTCAGTTTTTGAAGCGTGAAGGAAAAACGCTAGCTGAAGTAGTTAACGCACTTCCAATCTACATTAGTAGTCCTGAAATTAAGTTGGGCCTTCCAGATGAGATTAAGTTTGATTTCATCAAAACGCATTTTGCTGCTGACCTTAAGGCTCTTTTTCCAGATGCTAAATCAAGCGATATTGATGGGTTCCGTGTAGACACAGACTCATCCATGGCAATTATCCGAGCAAGCCAAAACGGACCGTATGTGACTATTAAATTTGAAGGGAAGACCCAAGAAGAGTACGACCAGTTAAAGCACTCACTTCGAGATATTTTGAAGAAATATCCCGAGGTTGATTGGACCTCGGGTGTAAACACTCACGCATTTGAGTAATCCGCTTGTCTGTTTACTTTTTGGCTGCAAAAACGTTTTGAGCTGCTTCAATTGCTTTTTTAGCTGCTAAAACAGTTATGTCAGCTGTGTCCGGGAACTCCTGTATGTCGACAAATGCTGCATGCAACTCGTCAATGTCAGCGCTTCCTTCAACAAAACTCTGGATAATAAAAGCGAGAAACAAAGCATTCCTCATTTCAGGATTACGCTTTGGGAAAACTGAACCACCATCACCGTCGCCATCACCCATCATGACTCTCCTTAGACTGATATTTACCAATGCAAATGGATACCTTGTGTAAACGTCTGAAAGAGTCCCCACTTGGGGTTCCTCTTTCAAAAGTGAGTTATTGTACGAATATCAGCGTCTTTCGTCAAATACTATACTAACTTTAGTAGTGTTATAATTTATTGCAATGTGGTTACGGGATTGGATAAAACTAGATAAACAGCGAGGACTAATTGGCGCCATCATTTTATATTTCACTTCATTTTTGTTTTTTCTTTTGCTCACAATGATTGTCGTTTTTCTTAGTAGTGCTCTAGGAATTACTTTAAGAGAAAATCAAGTAGGTGGACTTGTTGCTGCAATTAGTTCACTCCTCTTTGCATTTGCAATTTTATATGCAAAGAAAATTTCTCCAAAATCACTGTATGGAGTATTAGCAGTCATATTTGCATTTATTGCCTACTATAATGGAGCGTTGATTGGTCTCATTCCTTCAGCGTACTTTTCCACTTTAAAACCCAGGTTAAACGCTTAAGACTGTCACCCTCAATTCTTAGAAAGATTAGTGCCTTTTATCAAATGCTATACTTAGTTTGTATGAATCTTGACTCTTTGCCTGATATCACCAAGCTTGATACTAAAAACACACTCTCCTCAATTAGTCATCTTGCTGATCAAATGGAACAGGCGTGGAATGAAGTTATGGAACTTACTCTTCCTGACGACTTTGCACAGGCTAAAAATATTGTTTTGTCTGGAATGGGAGGGTCAGCCTTGGGAGGACGCATGATTCACTCACTTTTTGCAGGAGAGTTGCGAGCACCATTTGAAGTTGTTACTGGTTATCACCTTCCTCACTACGTGAATGAGGAAACACTAGTCATTGTTAGTTCCTATTCAGGAACAACAGAGGAAACAGTTGCGGCTCTTTCAGAGGCGAAAGAAAGGGGTGCCAAAATTTTTGTCTTAACAACAGGCGGCGAACTTCAAGCACAGGCTACCAAAAATTCACTCTGCACATATAACTTTACCCCAACGCACAACGCCTCAGGACAACCACGTCTGGCGCTTGGATACTCAGCAACTGCAGTCATTGCCCTCCTAACAAAACTTGCTTTTCTCTCAGTTCCTGAGGAATCTTTTAAAGAAACAATTACTGCTGTTAGGAAGCTAAGCCAGATGTATGGAGTTACCTCCCCTGAGTCGTCAAACGCTGCAAAACACTTAGCCAGAAAAATGAAAAACCAAATACCAGTTTATTTGGCAGCAGAGCACTTGGTAGGAGTTGCCCATGCTGTTAAAAACCAGACAAATGAAACAGGAAAACATTTTGCAGCATTGTTTGATCTTCCAGAACTGAACCATCATCTATTAGAGGGGTTAAAGTTCCCTGCCGTCTCTCATGAACAATTATTGTTTATCCTGTTT
Organism: uncultured Gammaproteobacteria bacterium; assembly: GCA_964420735.1. Classification (GTDB taxonomy): domain Bacteria; phylum Patescibacteriota; class Microgenomatia; order UBA8517; family UBA8517; genus CAYQUL01. Next base: position 12,497 of record CAYQUL010000015.1, on the reverse strand, counting down.
GACTCACATCTTTATTCACCACGTGTTCAAAAAAGAGTAAAGGTAACAGAAGAGGTTATCGGGAAAAATAACTGTACAAGTGTCATTTACACCTTGTCATCAGAGAACAAATTAACCCAAGTTTTTGAGCTTTTAACTTTAGGCTCGTTTGCAACTTTTTACTTGGCAATGCTTGCTGCGGTTGACCCATCACAAATCCCTTGGGTCGATTACTTTAAGGATCAAATGGGGCACTAAAGTGAATGTTTCTTAAGGCCTGACACCACAGTTTCTACACTTGTCAAAGCAGGCCAACTTCACTAGTATGAATACAGTATGGCTGCCCAACAACCACTCGTAGCTTTTTTTAAAGATATTGATAAGCATGATGTCGCTTTAGTTGGTGGTAAAGGCGCCAACTTAGGTGAAATGACCCAGGCAGGTTTTCCCGTTCCATACGGATTTGCAATTACCGTCGCTTCATATGACATCTTTCTTCGCGAAAACAACTTAGTTGAACCATTAAACAAAATTATTGCCGATCTTGATACTTCTGACTCATCAGCGCTTCTTGCAGCATCTAAAAAAATTGAGAAATTAATTATGGCTTCTCGTATGCCTGCTGAAGTCGCAAAGGAAACGATTAAGGCATACAAAAAACTTTCAGGTATGTTTAAGAAAGCACTAGTTGCTGTTCGCAGCTCAGCTACAGCTGAGGACTTGCCGGGAATGTCATTTGCCGGCCAGCAGGCTACATATTTGGATGTTAAGGGTGACGTGGCTCTTCTTGAAAAGGTCAAAGAATGTTGGGCCTCCCTTTTTACAGCCCGTGCAATTTTTTATCGTCATGAGAACAAAATTGATACCACACGAGTAAAGATCTCTGTTATCGTTCAAAAAATGGTTCAGTCAGAAGTATCAGGGGTTATGTTTTCAATTAATCCTGTTACAAACCAAAAAGATCGTATTGTGATCGAGTCGGTTTGGGGATTGGGTGAATTAATTGTCCAAGGATCAGTCGCACCTGACAACTATGTTGTTCAGAAAGAAACATTTGCCATTCTTTCTCGAGAAATTTCTGATCAGTCAATAATGCTTGTTCGAAAGTCAGGAGCACCAAAGGAAGTTGAAGTTCCTAAAAAATGGAGGGATAAACAAAAAATTTCTGATGAAGAAATTGTGAAACTGGCTAAAATTGCCCAAAAACTTCAAGACCACTACTATTTTCCTCAAGATATGGAGTGGGCGAAAGAAGGAGACAAATTATTTATTACCCAAACCAGACCTGTTACAACGATTGATACAACAGCAAAGTCAGTGAAGTCAACTCTCGGTAACACTGAAGCGTCTGAGTTGACACCAATTTTAACCGGTGTGGCATCAAGCCCAGGAATAGGCAGTGGACACGTAAAAATACTTCGTTCTCCAAATGAAATAGGAAAAGTTCACACAGGGGATATCTTAGTTGCCGAAATGACATCTCCTGACTATGTGCCTGCAATGAAGAAAGCTTCAGCCATTATTACTGACCAGGGAGGGCTTACAAGTCACGCAGCTATCGTTTCTCGTGAACTTGGTGTTCCATGTGTCGTTGGAACTAGAGAAGCCACAAAGAAACTTAAAGAGGATATGGTGGTTACCGTAGACGGAGCAAAGGGCTTGGTATATATGGGTGGAAAAGTAGCAGTTGATATGAAACACGCTGCAGCTAAAATTGTGGTTCGAGATACCAGTAAATTAAAGACTGCAACTAAGTTATATGTAAACCTAGCAGAGCCAGAACGTGCTCGTGAAGTTGCAAAGATGAACGTAGATGGAGTGGGGCTTCTTCGTGCAGAGTTTATGATTGCAAATATTGGAGTACATCCAAAAGAAGCAATAAAGACTAAGACTCAGCAGATGTTTATAAAAAAGCTTGCATCTGATATTGAGATCTTTTGTAAAGCTTTTGACCCACGCCCGGTTGTGTATCGTGCAACTGATTTTAAAACAAATGAGTACCGTTCTCTTCAAGGAGGAAAAGCCTGGGAGCCAGAGGAGCCAAATCCACTCATGGGTTTCCGCGGTGCCTTCCGTTATGTAAATTCACCTGAAGTTTTTAATCTTGAATTGGAAGCTATAAAAATTGTTCGTGAAAAGTATAAAAATTTGCGTTTGATGATCCCATTTGTGCGCTCCCCAGAAGAGCTTCTTCGTGTTCGTCGCATGGTTCATGCTTCAGGTCTTTTTGAAAGCCCAACTTTTAAATTCCAGATGATGGTTGAGCTTCCGGTAAACGTGATTAAATTGGAAGACTTTATAAAAGTTGGCATTGATGGCATCTCAATTGGCAGTAATGACTTAACTATGTTGTTACTTGGGACTGATCGAGACAATGCTGAAGTTGCGCAGGCATACAACGAGCGTGCTCCTGTAGTTGACTGGGCTCTGCGTCGTGCAATTAGACTTTCCAATAAACACGGAATCACCAGTTCCATCTGTGGACAAGCACCATCAAGCCATGATGAGTTAGTCACAAAGCTTGTGCGCTGGGGTGCAACCAGTATTTCGATTAACCCTGATTCAATTGATCGGGTACGCGGGGTAATATACGACGCTGAGAAGGAAATAATAAAGTAAGAATATGGCAAAAATTTCACGAATTTGGGCAAGAGAAATACTTGACTCTCGTGCAACACCAACAATTGAAACGGCGTGTCAATTAGATAACGGTATGATTGCTGTTGCCTCAATTCCATCTGGTGCGTCAACTGGTAGTTACGAGTCACTTGAACTGCGTGATGGGGACGCCGCAAGGTTCTTGGGTAAAGGAGTCTTAAAAGCTGTTGCCAATGTAAACACCATCCTAGGCCCTGCTGTCGTTGGCATGGAGGTAACGGACCAATGGGCAATTGACGCCAAGATGCTCTCTCTTGATGGAACAGAAAACAAGTCTAAAATGGGAGCTAACGCAATTCTGTCTATCTCGTCTGTTGTGGTGAAAGCTGCCGCAATGTCATCAAATGTACCTCTTTATGTTTGGGTTAATAAATTGGCAATTGCAAAAGGGATTACTGCACCACTGCACACGCCAACACCACTTTTTAACATGATTAATGGTGGCCTTCATGGCGCAGGTAATCTTGATTTCCAAGAATTTTTTGTGATTCCAGCTAGTTCGAAAACATATAGTGAAGGTCTGCGCTTGGGGGTTGAGGTGTATACAACAATTGGCAAGAACTTAGCACGCCGTGGCGCCATTCACTCAGTTGGGGACGAAGGTGGATACGCCCCAAACCTTTTCACTAACGCTGACGCACTTGAAATTTTAGTTGAGGCAATTCGTGAAACAACATATCAGTTAGGTCGTGACGTTTTTCTAGGTCTTGATGTGGCAGCCTCCACTTTCTACAAAAATGGCTCATACACCATCCGTGACAAATCTACCCCCATGAATGAATTAGGAATGATTGAGTTTTATAAAGAATTGAATGGTATGTACCACTTGGCCGTTTTAGAAGATCCATTAAACGAAGATGCTTGGAGTGGATGGCAAACAATGCACAAAACATTTGGTAGTTCAATTACTATTGTGGGGGATGATTTGCTTGCAACAAACCCTGAACGGGTTAAGAAGGCAATTGTAGAGGACGCTTGTAACGCAGTACTTATTAAGCCAAATCAAATTGGAACAGTTACTGAAACACTTGATGTAATTAAACTCGCTCGAGACGCTAAATGGAAAATAATTGTTTCGCACCGCTCTGGTGAGACAAATGAATTCTTTATCGCTGACTTTGCCGTAGGTGTGGGCGCAGACCATGTGAAGTTTGGGGCTCCTGCACGAGGTGAGCGAGTTGCTAAATACAACAGACTTTCGTCGATAGATGCAGAACTATTGATGCAGCCCCACAGTTAAGGTAAACACCTGTAGATTTTTTATATGAATGATAATGCTCGGTTTGCAATTTTGGCGATCCTTGATGGTTGGGGGTTGGCGGCTTCTGGCCCTGGAAACGCAATTACTCAAGCTAATATCCCAAACATGCGTGGTTACTGGGTTAGTTTTCCTCATACTCAGCTTGGTGCCAGTGGCCAGTCCGTTGGGCTTCCTCGTGGTGAAGTCGGTAACACAGAAACTGGGCACTTAAATATTGGTGCAGGGCGCATTGTCTATCAAGATTTGGCGCGCATTAACATGGCAATAGCAGATGGATCGTTTTTTGAAAATCAAACCCTTCTTGAGGCAATTGACCACGCCAGGCGCAACAACACGAGCATTCACATCATGGGTTTAGTTGGGGCAGGTGGAGTGCACTCAAATGCAGAACATTTGTATGCACTTTTAACCTTGATGCACAAACACAATGTGCAGAATGTTTTTATTCATGTCTTTACCGATGGCCGAGATTCCCCTCCAAATGCTGCAAAAACATATGTCACCGAACTGCAGAAGGTTTGCGCTCGTGAAGGAGTTGGAAAAATCGTATCGATCATGGGCAGATACTGGGCAATGGACAGGGACCACCGGTGGGAGAGAACACTTGCGGCGTATAACGCCCTTGTCGTTGGAGAAGCAAAACAGGCTGCCTCAGCCGAGGCTGCAATTGATGCCTCATATGCACAAGGAAAAACTGATGAGTTTATTGAGCCAACATTAATTGTTGAGCCAGGACAAACTCCCCACACCATTAATGACAATGACTCTGTCGTTTTCTTTAATTTTAGAATTGATAGACCTCGTCAGCTGTCGCGTGAATTTTTGATGCAGGACGGAAATGCGTTGGCTGCTAATTGGGGTTTTGATCCATACAGTGTTAAGTATGTAGGAAAACACACTGATGAAGCACCTGCCGTAGTTCTTCCGGAGCGAAGGAAAAAGATACTGAAGAATCTGTATTTTGCGACAATGACTGAGTACGAGAAACCACTTGTTGAGGCAGGCGCGCATGTTTGTTTCCCCCCAGAAAAAATTGCAATGCCGATGGGACGTGTGGTCTCCTCTCATGGGTACCGCCAATTGCGTGCAGCTGAAAGCGAGAAAGAACGATTTGTAACTTTCTATATGAATGGACAGGAAGAAGGCATTTTTGCAGGCGAGGAGCGACTCATCGTTCCTTCACCTAAAGTTGCAACATATGACTTGGCTCCACAGATGAGTGCAAAGGAGTTAACCGATGCAGTTATCGCTAAAATTACACCTGGAGGATACTCGCTTGTAATTATGAATTTTGCTAATGCCGATATGGTAGGGCACACCGGTAACCTTGCGGCTTGTATTAAAGCTGTTGAAACGGTTGACGCCTGTGTTGGCCGTCTCGGTAATTTTGTTTTAAGTCACGGAGGAGCGCTGTTTATTACAGCCGACCACGGAAATGCTGAAGAGAAAATTGATCTACATACAGGACAAGTTTCAACAGAGCACAGTGGAAACCCAGTGCCGTTTATTGTTGTGTCACAACCATTCATAGGAAAAGGGACCATGCTTCCAAGTGGAATACTAGCTGACGTTGCCCCTACTGTTTTGCATTATCTCTCAATTGAAACACCTTCCTCTATGATGGGCAAAAACCTGTTAAGTGGGTTTTAATAAAACTCAGGATATCTTCGAAGTAGCCCCACAACTCGACCTTGAATTGTTACATTTCTGACAAAAATTGGGTTCATAGTAGTGTTAGCTGGTTCAAGCCTTACTCTTGTTGCCTCCTTAAAGTAGCGCTTAAGGGTTGCCATTCCATTGTCAAGTAGGGCCACTACAATCTGCCCGTTTTTTGCTTCTTTTGTTTCTTCGCAAATAACAAAATCGCCATCTCCAATTTGGGCATCAATCATACTGTTTCCTCGAACTTGCAAGACAAACGTCCGTTTATTTGATTTTATAAAATCAGGGGGAATGGAAAGGGTTGAATTTGGGTCTGTCATTGGTTCAATTGGTGCCCCTGCTGCGATATAGCCCAGTACCGGGACTGATACAACTTTCTCACTAAACACATCAGCCGCTGGGGTATTAATTTGAATGTCTCTACTGTTATATCTGCTTCGCGTTATAAACCCTTTTCCTTCAAGCGTTTGCAAATGTTCATGAACGGTTGCAAGTGATGTTACCCCGACTCCATCTGCAATTTGCCTGAGAGTTGGTGCGTGTCCATTTTTACCAATAAACTGAACGACATAATCAAGAACTCTTTTTTGTTTTGGATAAATTACTTGTGAGGTGTATGCGTTCATATGTTCGGGTTTCTTATGTTTCAATGTACAAACATTTACCGAACATGTCAATACCAGTTTTGTAAGTGAAGATTAGGCCACCTGTCTTAATATAGTGTAGTTCTTTTAAAGGACTCTAAGGCATTTTTTCCAATACTTCTTTAACACCTGGAAGCAAAGGCAAGGCGAGTGCTTGAACTTTGGTATACCAACCAAATGCTTTGTGCTCTTTACTTAAATTAATCTTGTTTGACTCAATCTCAACTGTAAAAACCACTCGAAAAGCTAGATAATTTTGGCCTTTAGCCTGGAGCTCATTATAAAAAATTCTTTTTAGTTCAACTTTTGAAGTAAGGCACCCTATCTCTTCTTTTATTTCTCGAGTTATGGCCTGAATGGGGGACTCACCATCTTCAAGTTTTCCTTCAACTAACTGCCAGTAATCTGGATATGAAGCAATTTGGCTTCTTTGAAGCAGTAAAATCTTTCCTTCTTCATTTTTTATCATTGAACTTGATATTGGGACAACTTTGTCTATAACCATTTGGTTAGTATAACAAAGGCTATTCAAGGATAGAATTGCGTCCTGATTTTATGATTGTGTGTAAACAAATGAGACCATCTCTTAAAAAAAAGGAAGATAATTTTTTGATACTTCACACAAAATTCCCTTAAAATTTTACTCTCAAGTTATAAAATCTGGAATGTTTGAAACATTTTTTGGATAGCCGCTTCGTTGTTATTGCATTCAACCTCAGGATATTTCCATGATCCTGATGTGGAATATTTTAAGATAAACATTTTATTCTTGGCAGGGAGAAGATAACTCACGGCTTTAACCTGTCTTTCAATCACTTTCT
>CAYQUL010000015.1:0-5462 GCA_964420735.1 uncultured Gammaproteobacteria bacterium | reverse complement strand
GTATAGCTAAAGTTGTTGGTGACAACACGGCCCGTAATGCCAGATATTGTAGTAGTATCAATTATTCCTTGATAATTATCTGGATTTGCAAATAACCATTGTTCAATTGGCAAAGAAGTAGGGTTCTCTTCAAGATTAACGCTAAAGGTATCTAAACAGAAATGCTCAACTTTTGATGGCCTTTCAAATAACACCATATTCGGAGTGGTAACTGGAAACTCGTTATTAACCTCTACTGCTTCTGGAAGTATAAACGGCGGTCTGTATTTGCTAGCGTCATACTTGATTGACCAACTATCGCGAGAATTGGTATAGAGGGTGTACTCTGTGTCTTCAGTTGATACTTTAGTGATAGCCGTTGGGAAAACACTCTTGAGTGAACTGTTAAGCGTTGACCAGACAAAATAAAGCGCTATCAGTAAAATGATATATCCACCGAAAAAAACTAATTGTTTTCTCATTCTCCACACCGGTTTCACTCTTAATACTTGTGACTTTACGAGTCGATCGTGAATTCCACGTTTTGAAAAAAGTATAGTTAGACCATTGATTAAGTAATACAAACCTCCAACTAAAGGAATTATCAGGGGTCCAAATTTCACAACTTCTCTTAACGTCGACTGAGCGTACGTTAACTTTTGATCTGTTCCGGATTTAACCACTTTTAGACCGTAGGCATCTTTTCCAACAGTAGTTCCTTTTGCTGCTGTCAAATAAATATGGTAAGGAAAGTAAAACAGTAGAAGCAGCAAGCCATAGAGGCTATTACTCTCCAAGCTAGAAAGACTAATTTTTGTTCCACTAACTAAAAAAATAATAAACGTAATGCTGATGGTCGGTAATCCGATAATCATTCCATCTATGAAATTTGCCCAAAATCGGGCCCACGCACCAGCCAGTTTTACCTCAAAGGTTTTTGGCTGAATTGGTTGGGTAGGCTGATTAATTACCGGGCTGCCATCAACGCTTGCGCCTCCCCCTGTGTCGTTATGAGTTATTTGTTCTGTCACAACGGCAGGATTATTAGCCTGATTTGTATTCTCATCCATATGTATATACTAATACAAATTCATTGAAATACATAAGCGTTCATCTAGGTGTATATAACGAACGCAAAAAATACAATTGGCTTATTGACTGATATATTTGCACGCTTGTATATTGGCTGGTTAACACTGAACGTTAAATTCAAAGGAGGTTGTCTTGTTATTTAACAACAACTTACTCAAGTTTGTGAGTGTTTTAGAAAACGAGGTCCATTTGATTGATGTTGTAAGTAATGTCGTGTATGCGCAAATTTCACATGATGAGGTTGCCCGTATCACCTTTACTGACACATTTTTCGAGATGCCAGTCTCATATGAGCAGAAACAAGAAATTGTTATTATGCTTTTTGATCACGCTCGAAGTATCGCCGTCGCAAATAAGCTTACTGACATTGTTCAGGTAACAATAAGCTTACACAAAGATCAGCCCGTTCGGGCGATGGCGGGACTTTTGATGTGTGCATCCTCTGGAATGGCATTCTCGTAAATATCTCTCCCGGTTTTCCGGGAGAGATTTTTCATTTGTGCTTTCTTCGGGTACAATGGTTGTGTGACTCCATTTAAAATCCATGCAAAATTCGCCCCAATGGGGGACCAGGAGCAGGCAATTGCTAAGCTTGCTGAAGGTGTGCGTCAAAAAGTTCCGTACCAAACACTTCTTGGTGTAACGGGCTCTGGTAAAACATTTTCGATGGCTAACGTTATTGAGCGTACCCAGCGTCCTGCTTTAATTATTTCTCACAACAAAACACTTGCCGCACAACTTTACCAGGAGTTTCGCGACTTTTTTCCAGAAAATGCCGTTTCTTATTTTGTTTCATACTATGACTACTACCAACCTGAAGCATATATTCCTTCAACTGATACCTATATTGAGAAAGACTCAGCAATTAATGAACTGATTGATAAAATGCGGCTTGCGACCACAACAAACCTCTTAACTCGCAAAGACACCATTGTCATAGCTTCAGTTAGCTGCATCTATAACATTGGTTCTCCACAGGAATATCGACGGTTTGTTTTTGAAATTGCCAGAGGAATAAAGGTAGCTCGAGAGAGCATTATTGATCGCCTCATTGATTTGCAATACCAAAGAGGTGACTTTGGTTTTCATCGAGGGACGTTTCGAGTTCGAGGAGACACTATTGATATCTATCCCGCATATCAAGATGAAGGAATACAAATTGAAATGACAGGGGACCTTGTAACTAACATTTTTCTGTTTGACCCCATTACAGGCAAAACCTTGGGAGACGGAAAAACACTTGAAAAGTTTAGTTTGTTTCCTGCAAAACACTTCATGACGGACCCGACTAAAAACACATCCGTTTATGAGCAAATTGAAAAAGATTTAGCCGAACGAGTAGCCTGGTTTAAAAAAGAAGGACGAGAACTTGAAGCACATCGATTGCATCAGAAGGTAACCTATGAGTTAGAAATGTTGCGTGAGGTGGGCTACGTTAAGGGTGTTGAGAACTATTCACGTTATTTTGATGGAAGGTCACCGGGGGATGCGCCTAACTCACTCATGGAATACTTTTGGGAAGCGTATGGGGAAGACTGGATTGTGATTGTTGATGAAAGCCATATCTCTTTTCCCCAAGTACGAGGAATGTACGCTGGTGACCTGTCTCGAAAGCGCACCTTGGTTGATTATGGATTTAGACTCCCTGCAGCGTTTGATAATCGCCCCATGATGTTTGAAGAATTCATGAGACGAATACCTAACTTTATCGCGGTTTCTGCTACCCCTTCTGACTGGGAGTTGTCTCTTTCTAATGAACATGTAGTGGAGCAACTCGTGCGCCCTACAGGAATTCCTGACCCTCTCGTTGAAATTCGGCCAACAAAAACGCAAGTACAAGATGTGATGGAGGAAGTTAAATCAAGAGTTGCAAAAGGGGAGCGCACGTTAATTACCACCTTGACCAAAAGAACAGCAGAAGACCTGGCTGAGTTTATGCAACAAGCCGGAGTAAATGTGCATTACCTTCACTCAGATGTTCACACCTTAGACCGAACAGATATCTTAGACGATTTGCGAAGTGGAAAGTATGATGCACTCATTGGAATTAACCTTCTTCGTGAAGGCCTGGACTTGCCTGAAGTGTCTTTGGTTGCAATCCTTGATGCAGACAAAGAAGGTTTTTTGCGAAGTGATGTGGCCTTAATTCAAACCATGGGACGAGCCGCACGTCACATTGAGGGGAAAGTTATTATGTATGCAGATCGCACAACGGGCTCTATGGAGAGAGCGTTAAGTGAGGTTCGTCGTCGCCGTGAGTATCAGCTTGAGATGAACAAGAAGTATGGGATTGTGCCATCTGCAATTAACAAACCAATTCGTGAAAAGTTAATTGAAAAAATTGAAGACGATGAGGAAACGTTTGTTTGGAAAACAAAACACCCTGGTTTTTCAACACTCCCTAATGTTGATGTTGAGAGTTTAACCCCAATGGACCGCAAGCGACTAGTTAAAAATCTACGAAAAGAAATGGGATTGGCTGCAAGTGACTTAAACTTTGAACTGGCGGCACAAATACGTGACAAAGTACGAGAAATTGAGGCTTCATAAGTTTTCTTCCTTTTCGGCAGTTATTCTTTTACGTCACGAGTTGGCTTATCATGAATATATCCCGGGAATTGACATATAAGACGTAATTGTAATTGTTATATTGAAGTGAGAAAGGTTTTGTGAAAAATTAAACATAAAAGAAGGGAGCGCACGAATGTGAGCTCCCTGAAACTAACTAGCGATTGATGTAGGGATAGTGCGGGGCTGATTCAAAAGCAATTTTAATTTCAAGTGGTTGATTCTCACCCTTGTAGCGAAAATCGCCAACCGAAGGCATACCATCTTGGTCTCCTGGCACTTTCCCGATCGCTCTATTCGGCTGCCATACATAATGTTCTTTAGTCGGATCCCAAAACCGGCTCATTGTTACGAAGACTGTGTATTTTTGATTTGGATTATGCTCGACATGAAATGTCACACATACACAACAGATATCTTTACTAGACCAAGTGCGAGATTGAAATCGTTTCCAACTGATTACAATCAATGCATCTTGTGAGTTTGAAAGATGCAGCTCAGCTAATAGTTTAGCTGCGGCGTATTCACCCTTGGCCACTGCTTCATGGATATCTGTATTCCAATTCTGTAAATCGTTCACAATATCATCCTTTCCGCATTCCGCGAAAATACATAAGCTCATTCCGAGCCATAGCGATGGTATCAGAATAACATATTTCGACGCAAAACGCAAGCTATGGGTCTATTTTTCGTATCTTTTTGCCTTGTTACTAAAAACTTGGCATATTCAATCGTGTGACTTGAAGGGATAATTGCCTACTTTTCCTCTCGCTTTTTAGTTCAAAATGCACAATAATAGCGCATCTTTGCCTATGATTGACCGTGTTGAACTATCATCCCCAATTCACTCCGTCGTAGACTGTGCCTTAAATCGAGTGATTAATGCAACACATAACCCAGATGTTGTTTACGAGTCAGCAGTTGCACAAGAGTTGTCAGGACGCATTTTTGAAACAATTGCTCATGAGACAATTAAAGCCCGCCAGCCTGATTATCGAACACTCATGTCTCCTCACGAGACTCTACGTTTTTTTCAGAAACTTCACCCAACGTCAAAGACGATGTATGACTCTTTTGGACCTACAGGAATAAGAGGAATAACCGTTCCAGATGGCCTTCTGTATGACACACGTTGGGAAGAGGAACACAACAATGGATTGTGTCGTTTGTACGAATACACATTGGTGCGCCCCACCCGCTTTCTTGATTATGTGCATCACAAAGAAGACGCATTTCGAATAATGCGCCAAAAGTTTGATACTTTGTTTTCCAATGCTGAGATGGTTTTTGTGATTCCTGCCGTCTATGGACTTGAACTCCCCATTAAGTTTCGTGGCAACAGTCGGATTGAAACTGTTAATGTCTCACCGCATGAAATTCGTGAGGCTTGCAGTCAATACGTACAAAACGTAAGCTCTATGCTATAATTGTGTTATAGGTATGTTTACTAACAAGAGGTGAGTTTTGAAAACATATGGAAAGACCGCTAGTCTTTGGCTTTTAAATGGCTTGATTGTCGTTTTGCTATTCGTAATTATTGACAAACTTGACCTAACGTTTCGGCGTGATGAGTCTTTTGCGTCAAGCAAAATAGATGCGTCTTTGGGATGCGTCGCAGAAAAGCACTCAACTTATTTTGCATCTAGCTCGTTGCTCATTATTGATTACGAATTATCTGGGCTTTCTGTACAGCAGATAAACACCTTTGATGATCTTGTCTCAACGGTACTTGAAGTGCCCAAGAAAGCATCGGTCCTTTGGTGGATAGAAAGTCAAACACTTGAAGCTGTCCCTTATATGTTAGTTGACTCAAAATTTGGTGG
>CAYQUL010000014.1:13749-16627 GCA_964420735.1 uncultured Gammaproteobacteria bacterium | reverse complement strand
GTGCAATATTTGCATTGACATTCATAAATAAGCTTTTTCCAAACAACCCCATTTCAAGGAAATATTTTCTACGAGATATTGATCGAAGTAAGCCAATCTCTGTTGATGTTGTACCGGGGAGTGCTTTTATGGTTCGTCGTGATGTATATAAAAAAATAGGTGGGTTTGACGAGAAATTCTTCTTGTATTTTGAAGAAAGCGATTTCTGTAAACGGGTAAAAGAAGCAGGTTATGATATCTGGATTCTTCCTAACGCAAAAGTAATACATGGATGGGGGAAAAGTACGACAAGAGGAGAGAAAATCGACAAAATTTTCAAGCAAAGTAGAATGTATTACTTTAAGAAACATTATGGATTTTTGTGGATGGTCATTGTTGAAATGTTTTGTCGTTTCTCAAAGTACATGGCGCTCTTGATTCTAATTGTTGGTGTCGGAGCAGTTCTACGTTTATGGAATTTCTCCTCCCATATGACGTTTCACGGTGAGCTCGGACACAACTACCTTGCCGCCAAGGATTTTTTTGAAAGTAGACAAATTCCATTAATTGGACCTCCAACTTCACATCCTTGGCTTTCATTTAGTCCGCTCTTTTATTGGATAATTATTCCTGTTTTACTTATTTCTAATTGGAGTCCTGTCGGTCCTGCCATTTTTATGGCTCTATTACACTGTCTTCTTCCTTTAATTGCATATTTCTCGTTTCAGAAAATGTTAACCCAAAAAGGAAGACTCCTCGCGGCATTTATCGTCACTGCCTCTCCATTTATGATTAATCTTTCTCGAGAAGCAAGGTTCTTTTCCTTAAGTATTTTTCCACTTTTTCCTTTTGTTTATTTTATGCATCAAAAAAAATACACTTTTGCAGCATTTTTATTGTCATTGTCTCTCTCATTTCATTACAGTCCTTTAACATTAGTACCAGCGTTCCTTTTCTTACTTTTCCGTTCTAAGCCAAATAAAAAACAGCTGATTAATATTTTGCTAGCCTCACTTATCCCACACATTCCATACTTGCTACACCTAATAATTGTTGAGCCAACTACTATTATTAAAATCCTTGAGTGGATTCCATATCGCTTTATTCGTTTTAGTGGAATTATCGCTAAAAACGCTCCTGTTGACCCTGGCACAAATATCGCTCAGTTACTGTCACAATTATTTACTGCGTATAATTCATTTTTACTCGGGCTTGGCATTATTGGCGTGCTTGCTATATCAAAAAAACAGCTACTCCTCCTTTTCTTCATAGTTACTTCTACACTTGGACTTATTATTCATGGTGATCCCCCGGTGCATTACTATATTGCGTTGATACCATTTATTGTAGGGCTCGTAGCATTCTCTTCACAAAATTTTAATCGTTTTGTTCTTTCTTGTGTCTTCCTCACGGTCTTAGTTGTGAATTCTTCCTTTTATTTTGGTGAGGATGGACGGTTTAGTCGAGGACTTGTACCATATTCAACACAGGTATCAATCATGCATGAAATAACTCAAGAAATGTTAGCCGCCCCTTATCGCTTGGAACGGAAAGGACCAAATGACCAGTTTGAAGGAACATATGCTCAAAACTACTGGTATCTTGGATGGATAGAGGGAAATCGCCCGATAAGCACCTCTGAAGCCACTGTAGTCATTCACGAAGAAGGGGAAACTATTACTTATGAAATTAAATAACATTACAGCCGTTATTTTGACTAAAAACGAAGAAATGAACCTTGAAAGGACGATAAAGAGTGTTCAGTTTTGCGAAAAGATCCTTGTCGTTGATGACTTTTCTACTGACTTTACCAGGCGCATTGCAAAAAAATATCGTGCAATTGTACTTAAACACGAGCTTGGAAATAACTTTGCGAAACAAAGGAATTTTGCACTTATGAAAGTTTCAACAGATTGGGCCCTGTTTGTAGATGCTGATGAAGTTATCGGCCAAAAATTACAAGAAGAAATTCTCTCTGCCACACAAAGTGATACAAAAGTTAAGGGTTACTACCTACATCGACAAGACATATTTAAAGGAAAAATTTTGTCACATGGGGAGTGGGGGAATAAACCAATTCTACGATTAGGGAGAACTTTGTCAGGAAAGTGGAGACTCGCGGTTCATGAAGTTTGGGCTATAAAAGGTCACACTTCCAAGCTTTCGTCCCCATTATTCCACTACGCTCATACTTCAGTTGGCTCGTTTGTTATTGATATCGTTAAGTACTCGCAAATCCACTCGCAACAAAAGAAAAATCAAAAAAAAGCTTTCGTTCATACTATTTGTTACCCTACTGCTAAATTTCTGGACAATTATATTGTTCATTTAGGAATACTCGATGGCGTTGGGGGATTAATATACTCAATAATGATGTCTCTCCACTCATACTTAGCGTGGAACTATTACTATGAAAACAAATAATACTAAAGGAAGAGTAAACAATCTATTAATTCTTGCATACTGTGCATTATTAGTTTTTGGCCAGGTCCCGTCGCTAATTGGGCAATTTGTTGAACTCCCCCTTAAGTTGTCAGATGTTGTTTTATTTGTGCTTTTTGTGGTTAACATTTCAGAAATTCGTGTTTTTAAGTCTTTCTTGCCACTTTTGTTTTCAAGCTTTATTGCACTGTTGTTCTTCCCTCTTGAAAAAATATTGCCAGGGGTAAGTTACTTATTTCGTATTGGAGCAATTTTAGTACTGGGAAGGGTATTGTACTTAAATCCCCTTCTTATTTCAAAGAAACGAATTGTTGAAGTTTTACTTCTCATACTTGGTGGCATCGCCGTAATCGGATGGCTCCAGTATTTGTTTATCCCCGACCTTCGCACCCTTGCCGTCTTGGGGTGGGATGATCACTATTATCGTCTTGCCTCAACCTATTTAGACCCGGCATTT
>CAYQUL010000014.1:12259-13739 GCA_964420735.1 uncultured Gammaproteobacteria bacterium | reverse complement strand
GTTATTGCCACTTATTTATCCCAAGCTAAAAAACAGGTATTTCATATGCGTTTTTTTCTTTATTACCATGCTTTTTACTTATTCTCGAGCAAGCTTCCTTTCGCTTGTTGTAGGTTTAATTTTCCTTTACTACAAAAAGTTGTCGATAAAAAAAATAATTGTTGCCATAATTTCTTTCTTTGTGATTTTAATGCTCTTACCTCGTCCTGGAGGGGAAGGTGTAAAACTTGAACGACTGTATTCAATTGTGTACAAGGCTCAAAACGCATCTTTTGGTCTTGAACTCATAAGAAAGTCCCCCCTTTTTGGATTTGGATACAATAACGTCTGCATTGTTGCAACTACGTTTAGTCCAATTATAAATTCTGAATCAAACTCATGTAGTGGCCTTGATAACAGCATAGAAACACTTTTCTTATCATTTGGCGTAGTTGGCGTTGTGGTTTTAGTCTCTGAACTTGTAAAGTTTTACAAAAAGCATCCTGAAGTTAAAGTGGGACTACCCATTTTTTCAGCGTTTTTAACTCATGCCCAATTTACCAATACGCTCTTTTATCAATATTGTTTAGGGTTTCTTGTAATTTACACAGTTGTATCACTTATGAAAAAGCCTCAAGGAGTGTAGTTAACTTGGACAGTTACTTCTGTTTTGTTCCCGGCCTGGTCAGTGCCAACTACGACTAAGTCGTTGGCTCCATCTTGCAGATTTATTACAAGTGAGAACTTTCCAGAACTTTCGATGACAGCAATCCGATCATTTACGGTGACTCGGTCAGCGTCTGTCTGTCCTTCAACTCGGATAGGAGAGTCCTTTGAAGTTAAATTTTGGCCTGATGTTGGTTTATTAACAGTAAGAGTCGGTGCAGTCTTGTCTAAATTAATCGCTAAAACATCTGATTGGTTACTTACATTGCCAGCTTCGTCCGTTGCATTTGCCGTTACCGTGTTGTCCCCCTCTGACAGCGTAATGTTTAAGCTAAAGCCTCCGCCTGCGTCAGACCTGGTAGATGTTACCGATCCGTTCACGGTAATTTGAACAATTGCTTCAGGTTCTGCTTTACCAGTGATTGTTTGAGTATCAGCATTTGTTCGCTGTTGGACATAATCAAGCTGTGGTGGAGGAGGGGCCGTTGTGTCGGCAATTGTATTACTTTGCTTTTGTTCAGGCCGAATGAAACCAGCAATTGCCGTAAGTATTCGTACACCAAAAAACAGAAGAAATAATATAACAAGAAGCGTCAGTAACGAGTAGCGAATGACTGTCATTCGAGCCTTTGCTTCTTCAACTCTTGCCAGACGTGAATATTGTGTTGTTGCCATGAGCCTGCGATCGGGGTCGAACCGATGACCTACGGTTTACGATACCGTCGCTCTACCAGCTGAGCTACGCAGGCGATAACGTACTTGTACATGTAGTATAGCAAAAAGTGAAATACCTATTGACAGGAGTTTTCCAATAGCGTCATATTGATGTATGGCT
>CAYQUL010000014.1:0-12249 GCA_964420735.1 uncultured Gammaproteobacteria bacterium | reverse complement strand
ATGCTAAAACAATTGAATAAAATTCAAATAATTGTTTTCTTCTTCTTGTAGTTTTAGCATTTTTAAGTCTTGGCGCGTATTTCTTGGTAACAATGGTTGTTCCAAATAACTCAAATGTGGCTTATGCTCCTGCCGCAACTCTTGTACCAACTAAAACTGTTCTTAGTAACAATGTTGTTCTAAATGAACAGAACGGTTCTACTGAATACGGGAATGTTT
The DNA here is from genome assembly GCA_964420735.1 of uncultured Gammaproteobacteria bacterium. GTDB lineage: Bacteria > Patescibacteriota > Microgenomatia > UBA8517 > UBA8517 > CAYQUL01. The sequence goes on along the minus strand of CAYQUL010000014.1, from coordinate 12,030 downwards.
TTATGAGTGAGAAGAATGGGAAGGCAGTTGTTAAAATAACACTTCAAAATGCCCGAGGTAAGAGCCAACCTGCTCATATTCATGCAGGTAGTTGCATCGCTCTTGGAGCCGTAGATTACCAGTTGAACAACGTTGTGAATGGAGTGTCTGAAACAACATTAAAGGTTTCACTAAGTGAGCTTAAAGAACGCCTCCCACTTGCAATTAATGTCCATAAGTCAAATGTTGAGACAACAAAATATGTTGCTTGTGGAAACCTTGAGCTTCTATAAAGGTTACTATTCATAGCTGAAAATATTTCCTGGTATGTGTTTGTTTCTTTAAACGAGTCAGTCATTTAAAGCCTAGTTTATTCAAAAAAACTCTTTGGTAAGGGATAGTGTTTGTAGGTAGTGTTTTGAAGAATTTTCCAGAGTGTATTTTATCGATATTCACACTTAACACATAGTGTAAAATATGTCCTCTGGGGTCACCGCTTATGTTTTCAAATAGTCCTTCAAATTTAAAATTCGAAGGCTCTATTTCCAATTTTAACTCATCATGTGCGACTCGTTTGACACATTCCATAATGTGCTCTCTTTTTAAAAGAAATCCTCCAGGTAAGTGCCAGTAACTCCTAAATGGCTCTGTATCCCTTTGAAGTAATATAAGCTCTTTTTTACTATTTATGACCAATATCTCCACTGCTAATCGAGGAGATAGAGTAAAGCTCTCCAAAAATTTTTCGTAAGGTAATTTTTCTATCACAACTAATTATGTGGCAACACTAGCAAATTAACTGCATATGAGCGGGATACGGGAGTCGAACCCGTTTCTCCACCTTGGGAAGGTGGCATTGTACCGCTCAACTAATCCCGCTGACAACGCAATTGTAACATGAGTTAATGTAACTTTTGAAAGGATGAAGGGAAATTACCGAGGAAGAGTAAGTACGTTCCCAGCATGAATTGTACTAGGATGGATAAGTTTGTTTGCATTTGAAATCTTTGTCCATTCGTTCCCATCCCCGTACGCTCGTTCAGCAATTGTCCAAAGACTATCTCCATGAACGACTGTGTATTTCTCACCAACGATAGATGCTTCTGGTGTTTCTGCTGTCTGTCCAGTAATTGGAAGGCCACCTTTTGTTGTTGCGCTAATTGTCGCATTCTCATTTACGACAGCAGTGCTGGTTGCCTCAGGAGCCTTTGATGGCGCTGGCGTAACAGATGCGGTTGTTGTCCCTGGCTTAACTGTGGCTGTTTTTGCCGTCACATTTGGGATCGTTAATTCTTGGCCTTTTGTTATAACTGAAGCATTTGAAAGGTTGTTTGCTTCTTGAATATCGACCCAATTATACCCGGACTTAAAATATTTTTCAGCAATTGACCAAAGCGTTTCTCCAGTCTGAACTATGTGCTTAGCGGGGAGTGTCACTTGATCAGCATTTTCAGTTTGAACACCAGTAGGTAGTGTATCTGTTGGTGACAAGCTCTTGAAGTAGTTTACGACAATGACCCCGATTACGATAAGGATGAGTGCGCCCAATATCATGCTGATGTTGTTTTCGTTTAGTTTTATTTTCTTCAATAATGATTGTAAATCCATAATTTTTAAATATGGGCCTGTATGCCGTATTGCTACGAATTTAGAGCACTGAAACCATCTTGTCAAGTGCGCAATTTTAATTAATGAAGTTACCTCTTTGATTAATTAAACAAAGATAATAAATTAAAACCTTTCATTACCTTACTTTGATTGAAGAAAGTAAACCTGAAGTGCGGGGCCGACCGGATTCGAACCGGCGATCTCTTCCGTGACAGGGAAGCGTCATAAACCGCTAGACCACGGCCCCAAAATGAAACGTACACGTATTATACCTAAGTATTGGGTAACAAACAAATAGCCCCAGATGCTGGGGCTAGAAGCCTACTTATCACTTAGGCTTCAGGGTAGCTGGAGTTCCGTCTATGATTTTCTTCTGTTACTATTACGTAGGAATCTTAAAATCTGACAAAGAAGTCTGTCGTGCTATAAGATAAAAACAATGATTACCAGACTAACAAATCAAGAAATATCTGAACTTCTTCGAGATGTCGCAGCTTCATATCAGCTGAATGATGAGAAAAAGTACCGATTCCAAATTATTGCCTATCAACGGGCGGCCGACGCCGTTGAGCACGCAACTAGTGATCTTTTTCATATTTGGGAAAATGATGAGTTAACAGATGTCCCCGGTGTGGGGAAAAGTATTTCAGAACACTTGGGAGAGTTATTTAAAACGGGTAAATCGACTCATTTTGATAGCCTCCTGGAAAAAATACCCAAAGCCGTCTTTGTTTTGATGAAGGTACCCGGTATTGGTCCTAAAAAAGCCTTTCGATTGGCCACAGAATTCAAGCTCACGGAAAAAGGAGCTTTGGACGAGACTGAAAAAGCAGGAAAAGAAGGGAAAATTGCCCAACTCCCAGGTTTCGGAGAAGATTCCCAGAAAGATATTTTACAAAGCATTGGAGAATTTAGAATTAAGCCCCCTGAGCGAATGCTTATCTCAGAGGCAACTGAAACATCTGATGAAATTCTTGCCTGGATGAAGGAATGTAAAGACATTATTCACATTGACCCACTCGGAAGTCTGCGCCGTAAAGCTGCCACGATTGGGGACCTAGACTTTGCAGTAGCAACAGACAACCCCGAGGCTGTTTTTGATCGATTTGTTGCTTTCCCCAAGGTCGCGAGGGTTATCGAGCGAGGGGACCATGGTACTTCAGTTCTCCTTCATGGAAATATTCATGTTGATTTGATGGTGCAGCCTAGGGCGGCTTACGGCTCACTTTTACAACACTTTACGGGCAGTAAACACCACAATGTCGCACTTCGTGAGTATTCACTTAAAAAGGGTTTAAGTCTTTCTGAATATGGAATTAAGTTAACGTCTGAATTTAAAGGGAAAATGTCAGATGGAACTTATAACAAAGAGCTTAATTTATATCAATTTGAAGATGAAACTGACTTTTACAAGGCTCTTGGTCTGTCCTGGGTCGCGCCAGAACTTCGTGAAGACACTGGAGAAATTGAGGCTGCACGGAACTCACTTGAAAAAAAAGAAAATGGATTACCTCGTTTAGTTGAAATAAAGGACATAAAAGGGGACCTTCAGATGCACACCAATTTTGATATTGAAACAAGTCACGATATTGGGCAATCTAGTATGGAAGAACTGGTGCAGGCGGCTCTAAAGCGCGGCTATGAATACGTTGCGTTTACAGACCACAACCCAAGTCAAAAAGGGCATTCTAGTGATGATATAAACAACATATTAAAGAAAAGAAAAGAAGCTATCGAACAAATAAATTACTCTGTCGTGAAAACTGTGAAAGATAGGGTATTTAAAGTGTTCAATAGCCTTGAAGTTGATATTTTGCCGAACGGGAAATTGCCTGTTAATGACACGGGGCTTGATCTTCTTGATTTTGCATTGGTTTCAATTCATTAAAGTTTTAAACTGGACAGAACTGAAATGACGAAGCGAGTTCTTTCAGCTCTTTCTCATCCAAAAGTGAAAATATTTGCACATCCGACAGCCAGACTATTAAATCAGCGAGAATCAGTTTCTCTTGACTGGGAACAGATATTTGAGTTTTGTATTAAAAACATGAAAGTAATTGAAATTAATGCCGACCCCCACAGGCTCGATCTTCCAGACACACTTGTTCGAGAGGGGAAAAAACATGGGGTCAAATTTAGTCTTGGCACGGATTCCCATTTTGATGGTGGACTGCAAAACATGCCCTATGGAGTATTTGTTGCGCGACGTGGTTGGCTTTCAGCCGATGATATAATTAATACAAGAAGTTTAGAAACATTTGAAAAGGAGGTGATTTGATTATGCCAATATTATTACTACTAATTATTCCAATTGTTATCGGTTTTTGGGTAATGTCTACGTATAATTTCTTTGTTTCAACCAAAGCGAGAATCAAGGCATCTATCCAGGAAATTGGTAACCAACTTAAGCGTCAAGCTGACTTGATCCCAAATCTTGAATCCTCTGCAAAGGGGTTTTTAAAACATGAAAAGGGAATCTTTGAAGAATTAACTTCAGCCCGCAAAGCAGTTACTGCTGCGGTTAGTTCTGGAGACCTAAACAAAATGGCCGAAGCAGGTAGCAGAATTGGTTCTTTGTTGCCACAAATTAAAGTTGCGGTTGAGGACAATCCTGAAATTAAAGGAGCAGAAGTTGTTAAGCCGTTGATGGAAGAACTCCGTGACACTGCAGACAAAGTAATGTATGCCCGAAGGCTCTTAATTGACCTGACAGCTGATTACAATGTCCGTGTTGCAACGTTTCCCAGTAACCTTATTGCAAATGTCTTTGGATTCAAAGAAATGGAAGGAATAAAGACGCCGCTTGAAGGTGAGCACATTACAGTGAGCGAAATGGATACTAAAACTCCAAAAGTATCACTGTAACAAAAGTAAACAGATATCCTCAGGATTCCTGAGGATATCCTGTGTACTTGAACACAAAAAACATTTTTTCATGAAAAATATTTACGAAGTACAGCAGTCAAATAAAATTAAGTCACTTATTGTCATTTTTGGATTTGTTTTGTTTATAGCCGCGTCTGTGTATTTAATTACACAAGCCATGTCAGTTTACTTAGGTTTTGCGCCTGGAGGACTTGGTTTTCTAGGCATTTCACTTATAGTTTCAGGTTTCGCAACTTTTGTTAGTTATTACTGGAGTGACAAGATTGTGCTTGGAATTTCAGGTGCAAGACCAGCTAGTCGCAAGCGAGATTTTATGTTTTATACAGTAACTGAAAATATGTGTCTTGCTTCCAGGGTACCAATGCCAAAGCTATACATAATCGATGACAGTGCCCCAAATGCATTTGCAACGGGTCGTGACCCGGAGCACGCCTCGGTGTGTGCGACAACGGGGATACTCGACAAGCTAAATAGAACCGAGCTTGAAGGAGTTATTGCGCACGAATTGACTCATGTCAAAAATTATGACATTCGGTTGATGTCACTTGTGTCAGTCATGGTGGGAACACTTGCACTTCTTGCTGATTGGTTGATTCGTATGAGTTGGTTTGGAGGTAGACGAAAAGATGATGAACAAAGTAGTGCACAGGGAATAATTCTTCTCTTAGGAATTGTTTTCGCAATTCTTTCTCCCATTATCGCTCAGTTAATTCAACTCGCTATTTCAAGGCGAAGGGAATTTATGGCAGATGCTGGTGCAGTTGCCATCACTCGTCAACCGAGCGGTTTAATTTCAGCACTTAAGAAAATTTCAGGTGACGCGGAGCCACTTGAGGCGGCTAACAAAGCAACGGCTCACATGTATATTGTGAATCCCTTTAAAAACGTGACAGGTGCCAGAGCTAATTTTTCAGGGCTATTTAACACCCATCCTCCACTTTCAGAACGCATAAAGGCCCTTGAATCGATGATGTAAGTTGCTTCAAAGTGCAAATTAATGCTTTTTTTGACATACAAAAGCACTTCAATAATTAGCACTCTTGACAGAAGACTGCCAAAGTGCAATTAATATTTATATGGATAATGACAAAAACACACCACGTATTATTTTTGAAACGCCACAGGAAGACGGACCTTTTCTGCCTAAGTACACGACAAACCTTACTGAGCGAGCTAAGGCAAATAAGCTTGACCCGGTTATTGGCCGGGACAGTGAGGTTCGCCGAGTAATGCAGATTCTTTCTCGTCGTACGAAGAACAACCCTGTCTTAATAGGGGACCCAGGGGTAGGAAAAACTGCAATTGTTGAAGGATTGGCACAGCGAATTATTGCAGGCGACGTCCCTGAGTCACTTAAAAACCGGGACTTATTGGTCTTAGATATTGCAACACTCTTAGCAGGAGCTAAGTACCGTGGAGACTTTGAGGAGCGGCTTAAAAACGTTGTGAAAGAGGTAGAAGAGGCTGCTGGTAAATATATTCTCTTTATTGATGAGCTACACACAATCGTTGGTGCTGGTGCGGCTGAAGGAGCGATGGACGCAGGAAACATGCTTAAGCCTTCACTGGCTCGTGGAACCCTACGAGTAATCGGGGCAACAACCATCGACGAGTATCGAAAACATATCGAAAAAGATGCAGCTCTTGAGCGCCGGTTCCAGCCGGTTATGGTCAATGAGCCAACAATTGAGGATACTATTGCGATTTTGCGTGGCATAAAAGAAAAGTATGAGGTTCATCACGGTATACGGATAACAGACGATGCAGTGGTTGCCTCAGCGAAGCTTTCTGCTCGGTATATTCCAGATCGTTTTCTTCCAGACAAGGCAATTGACTTAATTGATGAAGCAACGAGTGGCTTGAAGATTGAAACCGAAAGCAGCCCAGTTTCACTTGACATTAAAAAGCGAAAGATTACCCAGATGGAGATTGAGCTTGCAGGACTTAAGAGAGAAAAAGGGGAGTCAGTGCAGGCAAGAAAAGTTGAGATAGAACAGAAAGTCAAAGACTTAAAAGCAGAAGTTGCTGTTCTTTCAACAGAATGGGACAAGCAGAAAGGATTACTAAAGAAACTTCAAGATGGACGAAAGAAAATGGACCTTCTTAAAACTGAACTTGATCGCGCTGAGCGAGATGTTGACTTAAACCATGCCGCTGAAATTAAATACGGCAAAATTCCAGAACTTCAGAAAGAAGTTTCTGTTTTTGAGTCAGAATGGAAGGAGATACCTGAAGAAAAACGGGTACTTCGAGAAGAAGTCACGGATGAGGACATTGCAGAAGTTATTGCTCGTTGGACTGGAATTCCAGTGACAAAATTACTTTCCTCGGAAGTTGAAAAATTGCTTCATTTGGAAGATGAGCTTTCAAAACGTGTTGTCGGGCAAAACGAGGGAATCGGTGCTGTTGCAAAGGCTCTGAAGCGCAATCGTGCTGGACTAACTCGCAGGGAAGGCCCCATTGGCTCCTTTCTTTTCCTAGGCCCAACCGGAGTAGGGAAGACTGAAACGGCAAAAGCCTTGGCTGAATATATGATGGGAACAGCTGAAGCAATTGTAAGGATAGATATGAGTGAGTATCAAGAAGATCACAGTATCGCTCGTTTAATTGGAGCCCCACCAGGGTATGTTGGGTATGAGGAAGGTGGGCAGTTAACAGAACAAGTGAGACGCAAACCATATTCCGTTGTTTTGCTTGATGAAATAGAAAAAGCAAACCCTAAAATTTATAATGTATTGCTACAGGTCCTCGACGATGGACGATTAACTGATGGGCAAGGTCGTGTCGTCAACTTTAAAAATACAATCATTATTATGACCTCAAATGTTGAGCCGGAATTGGTAAAAAAGGTTTTTCGTCCTGAATTTTTAAATCGATTAGATGCAGCTATTACCTACAAGGCACTTTCCTCTGAAATGATGGAAAAAATTGTTGACATACAGTTGTCAGACTTGCGAGCGACTCTTTCAGAGCAGGGGATACCATTTGTGGTTACTGAAAAGGCTAAAAAATATTTAGCACAAAAGGGCTATGACCCGGACTTTGGTGCCAGACCACTTCGAAGGCTTATTCAAAATGAAGTGCTTGACGAAATTTCAATGCTTATTATCGAAAATAAACTTGGCTCTGGGGACGGTCTTGAAGTAGATATTGTAGGTGGACAAGTCAAAATCACCCCAAAATTTAAAAACTAGAGTTTTGTTTCTTTGTTTTCTTGTTAATTAACCAGCTTCACGGTAATATATCCCCATGAGCACCTTGACTCGAGAAGACGTCCTTCACATCGCGACACTTGCCAATCTCCCATTAAGCGAGAGTGAAATTGACACCTACGCGAGTCAACTAACAAACATTGTTGATCATTTTGAAGAGCTCTCAGAGGTTGATATTACCAACACAACCCCAACAAGCCAAGTGACAGGCCTAATTGATGTAGTTCGGGAGGACACAATAACCCCAGAAGCCACACTTACCCAGGAAGAAGCACTTTCTGGAACCGAAAAAACTGAAAATGGATATTTTGTTGTGGACTACGTCTTTGAAGATAAAACGATATGATTGCAACTCCCCTTACAATTGATGAACTCCATCGTGATTTAGCAGAAAAAAAGTACTCAGTCGTCTCTCTTGTCGAAGCCCACTTAGAAAAAATCGCCACCTACAACAAAGATCTAAACGCTTTTTTGACCGTTTCAAGTGAGTATGCATACACTAAAGCTAAGGCCGCTGACCAAATCATTGCAGATAATCCTCACGCCTTTAGCCAGTTTCCCCTGCTTGGTGTAGTCGTTGCTTTAAAAGACATGTATCTTACCAAAGGTATTAGAACGACAGCTGCTTCAAAGGTGCTCGACACCTTTGTGCCTGTCTATTCTGCCACAGTAGTTGAGCGACTAGAAAAGGCTGGTGCAATAATTATTGGAAAAACTAACTGTGATGCATGGGCACACGGAGCAAGTGGAGAGAACTCTGACTTTGGACCAACAAAAAACCCTTGGAACCAAGAGTATGTTCCAGGAGGCTCTTCAAGTGGATCAGCTGTTTCAGTTGCCACTGAAATGTCACTTATTGCGATGGGCACCGATACGGGTGGATCAATTCGCCAACCGGCCAGTTTTACCAACTTGGTTGGTTTTAAACCAACATATGGTTCCGTTCCTCGGTACGGAGTGATCGCCATGGCAAGCTCACTTGACTCAATGGGGCACTTTACACATACCGTAACCGACAGCGCTAAGGTATTTGCAGTTACAAATGGAGCGGACCAGAAGGACTCAACTGTTTCCGAAGCCCACTCAGACACTGAATCCAACAAAAAGTACAAAATTGGTATTCCTGAAGAATACTTTGCCGAAGGTCTTGACCCAGAGGTCAATGAAAAGGTACAAAACGCAATTGAAGTATTTAAGGGTCTAGGTTGCGAAATTGTTCCAGTCTCCCTTCCCCACACTAAATATGCCATCTCTGTCTACTATATTGTGCAGCCTGCTGAGGTCTCTTCAAACTTAGGCAGATATGACGGTGTTCGCTTTGGAAAAACAAGGGAAACATTTGGTGCTGAGGCAAAGCGAAGAATAATGCTTGGAACTCACGTGCTTGCAAGTGGGTATTTTGATGCCTACTACAATAAAGCAATGAAAGTGAGAACCAAAATTTGTGATGATTTTAAGGCAGTTTTTCGTGAAGTTGATGTTGTTCTTGCACCAGTCTCCCCGACTCCTGCCTTTAAACTTGGTCAAAAATTTAACGACCCACTGGCTATGTATTTAGCTGATATCTACACTGTTGCCGCAAACTTGGCTGGTATCCCAGGTTTATCAATCCCTGCTGGTTTTAGTAAAAATGGACTTCCTATTGGCTTCCAGTTGCTTGCAGATCACCACAGGGAAGACAATCTGTTTAAATTGGGGATTTCTTATCAAAGTAAAACTGATTGGCACACAAAGCTTCCAAATCTATGAAAAATCTTTTTAGAAACAAAAACTTTTTAGTACTGTGGTCATCTCAAATCTCAAGTTTGTTAACTATTAATGTTTTAAACTTTCTGGTGATTGTTCGAATATATGAGCAGACACAATCAACAATCGCATCCTCATTTATTTGGGTAGCTTATGCCGTGCCGGCAATTATTGTTGGTCCATTTGCTGCAGCTGCCGTGGACATTGTTGATCGCAGAAAACTTGTTGTGATAGGTAACTTTACCCAGGCCGTGATTGTGTTTATCTACGCCTTTTTGTACCAAAAATACTTATTTCTTTCATATGGGGTAATTGCCATGTACTCACTGGTTGACCAAATCTATGTTCCAGCCGAAGCCGCAATTTTAACTAGAGTTGTACCTAAAAAAGAACTTGCCCAAGCAAACAGCGCCTTTTTCGTTTCTCAGCAAACGGTGACAATTCTCGCTTTTGGATTAGCTGGTTTTGCAAATGAATGGTTAGGCTTTCAATTAACCGCAATTCTGGCTTCTGTCTTTTTACTTATCGCCTTTGTGGGTACTACCTTTTTACCCCGTCAGCCCAAGCCTGCCTTTGCACAGAAGGCAAACTTTGAAGAAAAAGTAATGCTCTTTTTAGTTCATATGAAAGAAGGATTTCATTTTATTCGACACACCAATGCGATTTTGTATCCTTTCTTGTTTTTAGTTTGGTTACAAGTATCTATGTCAATTTTGGTCGTTAACCTGCCTGCAATCGCTACGCAGATTGTGCAGACAAAGCCAGGACTGGCTGGCCCATTAGTTGTCCTTCCTGCTGGACTAGGGGCTGTCATTGGAACGCTTATTTTGACAAAGTTAATTCAACTTAAATTTAGAAAAAAAGCAATAGTGCACGTTGGCCTTGTGATGCTTGCAGGTGCCTTCTTGGGAGTGTCAATTTTACTTCCGCTTATTCCCTTCTGGATTGGTCGATTTGTCTTAGTGCTGTTGTTCTTTATGGCTGGAACCGCCTTTGTTTCAACGTTAGTCCCAACACTCACCTTTTTACAAGAGAAAACGCCAAAAGGAATGGCAGGACGGGTATTTGGTAATTTCTGGTTTATGACAAACGCCTTAACCGTCCTTCCGGTTATTTTCTCAGCTACCATTACTGAGGTGCTTGGTGCCCGGCTGATGTTACTTTCCTTAGGAGTAGCAACTCTTATTGCCCTTTTTGTATCTGAATTTCATGTAATAAGAAAAAATTTGTTAAACGTATGACACTAATTCCAATCATCGGTCTTGAAGTACACATTGAGTTGTCAACTAACTCAAAAATGTTTTGTGGTTGCTCAGCTGATCACTTTGCAAAAGCCCCAAACACCCAAGTGTGCCCCGTTTGCTTGGGACTCCCGGGTGCACTTCCTTATGCCAACAAAGAAGCAATCAACCGTGTTGTCTCTTTTGGTTTAGCAATGGACTGTACCATTGCAAACTTTTCCAAGTTTGACCGAAAGCATTACTTTTATCCTGACCTTCCTAAGGGATACCAAATTAGCCAGTATGACCTTCCTTTTTGTAGCAAAGGACATTTTGAAGTGCAAAAAGACACTGGAGAGCTTTTTATAACAACCATCAGGCGAATTCATCTTGAGGAAGACACCGCTAAAATGCAGCACTCGACAGTGGATGGAAAGCGAGTAAGTTTGGTTGACTTTAATCGTTCCTCAGTTCCACTTATGGAAATGGTAACGGAACCTGATTTTCATGACGCTGAAACCGTTGTGCTTTTTCTTAAGGAAGTTCAAAAGGTGGTAAGGTATCTGGGTATATCAACTGCCGACATGGAAAAAGGCTCAATGAGGCTTGAAGCAAACATCTCAATGGCACAGGAGGGGTACACTAGCCTTCCTGAATACAAGGTAGAACTAAAAAACATTAATTCATTTATGTTTTTGAAAAAAGCGCTTGAAGCTGAGATCCGTCGCCAAACAGCCGCAATTACTAATAAGGAAACGTTAATACAAGAAACACGAGGGTATGATGAGATTCACGACAAAACAGTGTCTCAACGAATTAAAGAGGAGGCTTCTGACTATCGATATTTTCCAGAGCCTGACTTGCCTCCCATTACTTTTACACCAGAGGCCATTTTGTCTCTGAAGGAAGCCTTACCTGAACTACCAAAACAAAAGAAAGATCGCTTTATTGCAGTTTATGATTTGTCTTCCGACTACGCAGATATCTTAACGCGAGAGCGAGCTCGTGCAGAATATTTTGAACGTGCAGTGGACTTGGCTAAGGAGCATCAATTGACTACAAAGCAAATCGCAAACGCTATGATTAATCAACACTTAGACATTGAACACGCTGAACCCGCCAACCTTGTTTTCTTTTTAGCAACAGCTTTAAAGAAAGAATATTTAGGAGAGTCAGAAGTGGAAGAGGCGGTAAGTGAGGTTATAAAACAAAATCCTGGTGTGGTTGAAAAATATAGAAATGGAAAAGTTGAAGTACTTGGCTTTTTGCTCGGCCAAACACAGAGAATATTAAAAGGAAAAGGTGAACCGAAACAAATTCAGTCCACCCTTCAGAAACTGCTATCCGAATGAAAAAGGTGAGGCAATGCCCCACCTTAA
>CAYQUL010000013.1:0-17582 GCA_964420735.1 uncultured Gammaproteobacteria bacterium | reverse complement strand
TTTTTAGGAAAGTTCCCGACTGTGCTGTTTCGTCCACAGGACTTGGACATTGTGATGTTATCACCTTCAATACGACGTAATTTTTTAGATACACTCTTAAGTCAGGTTGATCGGGAGTATGTGAGAAGTCTTAATTCATATGAAAAAGGACTTAGACGTAGAAACAAAATACTGCAGTTGATACGAGAAGGAATGGCTACCCGAAGTATGTTGTTTTTTTGGGATAACTTGTTAATTAAGAACGGCGAATATATCACAAATCGCCGTGCTGAGTTTCTTCAATTTTTAAATGATAATCCTGAAATCGGAGATAGAAGCTATGAAGCTGCTTATGATAAAAGTGTGATTAGCGAAGCTCGCATCGCTCAATACGCCCGAGAAGAGGTTGCTTCTGGAACAACTCTTGTCGGCCCACACAGGGATGACATGACCATCTTAATGAAAACACCAAGACGTATGGTTGACGTTGCAAAGTTTGGTTCTCGAGGTGAGGCACGGCTTGCTGTCCTTTGGATAAAACTGGCTGAATTGTCTTTTATAGAGAAAAAAATTGGTATTGCTCCCACACTCTTGCTTGATGACATTTTCTCAGAGTTGGACGAGGCTCATCGAGAACATGTTCACAATATTATGAATGAACAACAAACGATTATGACAACGGCTGACACTCATTATTTGTCTGATCTTTCATTTGGATTATCAATTAACCTTGCACTGGAGACATAAATTGCATACCATAGCTTATGACTGAAAAAGAGATTGGCTATATTAATGTAGACACTTCTAAAAAGGGAAGCGATTCTCGGATACTTAGAGCATTGCGTAACGAGACAATTGTTCCAGTAATTCCTCCTGATCCTGAAGATGAGGTGTTTGACTCTACCCAAGCTCCGGATCCATTCAGCAGTAAAGACAACGATTCTGATGTAAAACAAAAACCCGTCACACAGGTGATAGCTCCGTTTGTCAGACCACCATCAACCCACTCAAGCCGCACTGTGGACAAATATGAGTAATGTTTCAGTCGCTCTTCAACTTAGTAAGATAATAGGTGACGCTTACCGCAAAGACTGTAACAACAATTGCATAAATTAGCAGCGAAATTAAGCTTGAACCTTTACCGACCACTGGCTCGATGTATTGTTCAACCGTTTTGCGAATAAGATCATTCCACGCAAGTGCTGCAACAAGACCAAAACCGCTTGTCGAGAGTCGTAGCATCTCATCAATCAGTTTATGTCTCAGTGCAACTTCTTTCTGGGTGAGTGCCTTTTTTTGTTTAGCCATAGCCTAAAATGACTTTTTATTTTAGAATACTGTGAATAATATGCAAATTTACGACAAAAAACAAATAAAAACACTTTTTCAACCTGAGAAGAATTCCAATGGGGAAGACAATGGGCAGGTGGTTATTATTGGTGGAAGTTCTCTGTTTCACGGTGCTCCCGTTCTTTCATTAAAAACTGCTTCCAGAGTTGTTGATATGGTCTTCTTTGCATCTCCCGAGCCTGAACTTGAAAAAATAACAGATTTCATTAAAAGCGAACTGTCGAGCTTTATTTGGACACCATTTAGCGAGGTCGAGAGGTATATTGAAAAAGCTGATGCTGTTTTAATTGGCCCAGGATTTATGCGCTACACCAGTGAAAATGCACCACATCACTCAAATCATCATGTTTGTGATGATGCTTGTCAGTTATCAAGAAACACCACACAAGAGCTTTTGCAAAAGTTTCCTGACAAAAAATGGGTAATTGATGCAGGTAGTTTACAAACAATTGACCCCGAATGGTTACCTATTAACGCCGTCATTACGCCAAATAAAAAGGAATTTGCACAATTATTCAGAACGTCCCCTTTGGCAGAGGAAATGGAGGACAATGTTGATGTTATCGCAAAGTTTGCTAAAAAACACCATTGTGTGATTGTGGTAAAGGGAGAAAAAACACTTGTGACAGATGGCGATCAGTCGGTCTTGGTGCAGGGGGGAAACCCAGGTCTCACCAAAGGTGGAACAGGAGATGTACAAGCAGGCCTAACTGTTGCACTTTTGGCTAAAAATGAGCCATTTGTGGCAGCGTGTGCTGCTGCTCAAATTATTAAGTCCGCGGCTGATGACCTTTATCGTGAGCAAAACGTGTATTTTAATGCGGATGATGTTGCTGCTCAGATTCCACAAACACTGTCAGCTTCCCTTCATTAACCTGCATTTTTAAACAACTACTGTAATTTCCGCAACAATGCGTATATTATTGTTGTATGTATACACCAAAGTTTCTTATTTCTCACAAGATCCTTAAAAACATTGGTCTTGTTGAGGCAGCTCGTGAAGTTATTGAAAACGCGCCTATTGTTCCTGATTTTGAAAAGGAATTCCAGGAGGACGCGGTTGTTCGTACGGTTTACCATGGAACTCACATTGAGGGGAATGATTTGTCCCTCCTTCAAACAAGACAAGTACTTGAAGGTGAAGCAGTTGTTGCCTCAGCCCGGGATGTTCAAGAAGTAATTAACTACCGAAAGGTGGTTGAAATTATCTCAGACTTGGCCCAGAAACGAGGGGGATATGAACCAGAATCACTAAAGGAAATTCATTGGGCAACGGTTTTTAACTTGGTTCCTTCGGACAAAGCAGGTGTATACCGAACGACCCAAGTTGTTATCAGAGAAGAAGGAACAGGAAACGTTATTTTTACTCCACCAAGCCCGGTACAAGTGCCATTCCTTGTTGCTGATGTCTTTGACTGGCTGAATGACATCACCGCTCAGGAAATGCACCCCGTTATTCGCGCTGCCATAACTCACTACGTTTTAGTCACCATCCACCCCTTTATTGAAGGAAACGGTCGAACAACCAGAGCGTTTGCAAACCTTGTTATGCTTAAAGAGGGGTATGACTTGAAACGCTTTTTTGCAATAGAAGAGCATTTTGATCACGATTTAGATGCCTATTATGATGCATTTTTTCATGTCGATACCCAAGGAACTGAAATTCAAGACAGAGATTTGACGCCATGGATTGAGTATTTTTGTGAGGTTGTAGCAATCGAACTTACCAAAATTAAAGAAAAGATTAGAAAAGTATCTGTTGATTCGCGAATGAAGCTAAAAATTGGTGAACAAGTTGCCCTTTCTGCCAGACAAATGAAACTAATTGAGTATTTAAATGAAAAAGGTAGGGCGGGAATGAAGGAACTGAAAGAAACCCAACCCATGATATCTGAGGACACCATACTTCGGGACCTGAAAGATTTGTTAAAAAAAGGTATTATAGAAAAGGAAGGAAGCACTAAAGCTAGTGTCTATGTGATTAAGGGATAATATGATACCGAATGACCCTCAATTCTTGTATATGATTTTGATTTTGCCTACATTGTTTGGGCTTACTTTAGTCGGTGAAGGAGTCTACAAGGTTGTTCACTCTGAATGGAACGGGCTAATTAGCTTATTTTTTGGAATTGCCTTTATAGCCGTTGTGATGTTCGCTTACTTTTTCTTCTCAACATACATTTCTCACAAGGGATAGTATAATCACCTCATGACATTTTCCTTCTTTGCCAATAAGCTTTCCGCACTCTCAGGAGTCGGCTCACGCCTAACTATAACCGCCGAAATTGCAAATCTCTTGAAAGAAGTTAAGGGAGAAGAGCTTTCGGAAGCGTGTTACCTCCTAACTGGATCCTTAGCCCCAACATATGAAGGTATTGTTTTCCAAATTGCTGACAATATGATGATCGAGGCAATTTCTCAAAGCTTCATGATTGAGAAGGAAACCATTTTGTCAGATTATAAAAAACAAGGGGACTTGGGCGAGGTTGCGGCACAGTACGCCTCAAAGACTAATTCAGATCTTACTATCTCTCAGGTATATGGTCGTTTGCTTTCCATTGCCAAAGAATCAGGAGAGGCAAGTCAAGAGCGAAAAGTA
Source organism: uncultured Gammaproteobacteria bacterium (assembly GCA_964420735.1). Classification (GTDB taxonomy): domain Bacteria; phylum Patescibacteriota; class Microgenomatia; order UBA8517; family UBA8517; genus CAYQUL01. The sequence goes on along the minus strand of CAYQUL010000013.1, from coordinate 13,654 downwards.
GCAGGCCTGGTTTCCCTTTTGCAGGCAATGGACAAAACAGGTGCAACCTATTTAGTGCGCATTGTCCTGGGCAACTTGCGGTTAGGGTTTTCTGACAAAACAATTCTTGATGCATTAGCACTGGTTTCAGGTGGAGACAAGAAAGAACTAACTCGCGCCTACGAGGTAATCCCTGATATTGGGAAACTTGCTCGTTCTGTTATTGAGAAAGGGTATACCCAGACGGTTAAGGACCCTATGCCTGTAATTGGAACTCCTGTCATGCCGATGCTTGCCCAACGAATGAAAAGTCCGACTGAGATGGTTAAAAAAATGGGGAAAGTTGCGGTAGAGCCAAAGTTTGATGGTTTGCGAGTCCTCATCCATTTTGATCGCACAAAACATTTGGTGAAGGCATATACTAGAAATCTGCACGACATTTCTTCAATGTTTCCTGAACTGGCTCAAATGGGAGAGTTTATAAAAGCAGATCAAGTAATTTTAGATACAGAGGGTGTGGGACTTGACGCCGAGCGGCTTGCATTGGCTGATTTTCAAACCACCATGCAGAGAAGACGAAAGCACTCAATTGATACCATGCAATCTCAGATTCCAGTTCAGTTTCAAGTTTTTGATGTGTTACTGGTTGATGACAAGAATTTGATGCAAGCCCCATATGAGGAGCGCCGTGAAGCACTGGCAAACGTTGTTGTTGGGGGGTCCTTATTTCGAATCGATGACTATTGGATAACAGATGACCCGGACGAAATTACCAAGAAACACAAAGAACTACGATCTCAAGGTCTTGAGGGTGTCATTGTGAAAAGAATCGACAGTACGTATGTCCCCGGTCGTTTGGGGTGGCGATGGGTCAAGATGAAGGAATCTGAGGAGGCAACAGGAAAACTTTCTGACACGGTTGATTGTGTAATCATGGGCTACACGCAAGGGCAAGGTAAACGTGCCGCTTTTGGGATTGGTCAGTTTTTGGTAGGGATAAAGCATGGTGACAAAATTCAGACCGTGTCGAAAGTGGGAACAGGCTTAACTGACGATCAGTTTAAAGAACTTGAAAAACGGCTTGTGAAGATCAAAGTTGACCAAATGCCTGCCTCATATCAGGTGCACAAGAACCTAACCCCAGACTATTGGGTAAAGCCAGAAGTTGTTGTTGAGCTTGCGGCTGATGACTTAACTGTAAGCCCAAACCACACGGCAGGTTATGCATTGCGGTTTCCAAGACTCGTTATGTTTCGGGATGACAAAGGTGTTGATCAAACAACCACTCATAAAGAGCTAGTTGAGCTCTATAAGCTTCAGAAAGTATAATATGTAAGTGCCAGGAAGTTAAGTGAGGTGTCTTATGGCTGATCTTCAGCACCAAGTTGTCTTTTGGGACAACATTCCTGAACCCCCTGACTTTGACTCCGATCCAATTGAGAAGATTGTCGATTGGCTTGAGATTTTTAATCTCCCAAGTAGTGAGAACCGTAAGATTATTAATCAAATTTACAAGGAGCGTAGTTTGGGGGAAAGTGACGAAAGTCAACAGGTTGGCCAGGGTTAATCCCTGGCCCTCTCTTTACCCATAATATTGTTTTTATTCGATTTTTATGGTAAAATACAGCTTGTTTAGTCGATAATTCTTGGTCCTTAAAACCAGAGGAGTGTGACTCGTGATATTAGAAGGTGTATGGGATTGCCATGCTTGCGGTGTGAAGGGTATTGGACTGAATGACAAGTGTCCACATTGCCACAATCCACATCCAGCTGATGCCGAATTCTATTTGCCTGAGAGTGCGAAGGAAATTACTGATCCAGCCGGAATTGCAGCGGCCCTTGCCGGGCCAGACTGGATATGCGCAGCCTGCAAAACGAACAATGCCAATTCACGCTTAACGTGTAGTGGGTGTTCGGCCCCACGGGGAAACAGCAAAAGTCGTGAAACATTTGTTTACCACGATGAAGCTGTTCCTCGCTCCGAGCGTGAAGCTGAGTTTTTGCAAGGTAAACCAAATAAAAGACTTGGGTCGTCTACTTTGGACCGACCAAGTATTCCGACTGATTCCTTTTCACAACCAAAGGCCACGCATCGTGATATTGGTTTTGGCTCACAGCCAGCTGGGCGACAGTCAATCTTTACCAAGTGGCCGGTGCTTTTGGCAGTTGGATTACTGCTCGTGTTTGGTATCGTGTTTTTTGTTACAAGGACACACGACGTTCCTGCTCGAGTGACCAACTTCGACTGGGCTCGAAATATCAATGTACAGACCTATCAAACTGTGCGTGAGGGAAATTGGTCAATCCCTGGAGGGGGCAGACAACTTTCTGTTGAGACCAGGTTTCACCATAACGACAAAGTATTTGATCATTACAAGACGGAGTATAAAACCCGTCAGGTCTCAGACGGATCAGAACGATATGCTTGTGGAAGTACAACGACAGATCTTGGAAATGGTCGTTTCAGTCGGGAAACGAGCTACTGCACCCGGACAAAGTACAAAACGGAAACATATACGGTACAAGTTCCCGTATATCGCGATGTTCCGGTATATCGTGACTGGTATACCTATGACATTGATAAATGGGTAGACAGTCGAACTGTTCCAACTGCAGTGTCGAGCAAAACAGATCCCGCACCGCATTGGGGGAATCTTGTCCTCGTTGGTGGAGGGCAGCAATTAATTGGTGCTGAGCGTGAACGGGACCGAACGGAACAGTATACGGTCACGCTGACGTATGAAGAAGGAAAGAAACACCAAATAACTGTTTCTTACCAAGACTGGCTCTTGTATGACAAGGACCGTGAATATGTCTTGGTAATTAACAACCTTGGAGTGATCACAAACGATCCTCTCAGGACTGAAAAAAAGTAAACGCACAAGGGCTGCCTATAGCAGCCCTTTATTGTTGTCTACTAAATCTCCCATAATGTTGACATTTTGTGCCAGTTATGATATATTTTCCTTCGTTTGGCGAGAATCTTCTCGCAGACCTTTGAAAGTTGAAAGTAAGTAAAGTCAGGAGCACAGAACGTAATGAAGCGTGTCACTGCTTTAACTGTATTAGTTATTTGCTTGGCTTCGTGGTTAAACGTTTCTTCAGTAAATCGTTACTTTGGAGATCAAATTAACCCGAAACCGAAGTACACCGTTGAGGATGCCCCGTTTACTGGGGATCCTGATTATCCAGTGCTTGTCAATAAGCAGGTTAACTATTGGATCGTGAATTGTTCAGTCTCAGAGGCTACGACCGTAGAGGTCGATCGGGTTCTGGAAAACTTGAATGCCGATCACATAGCCCAAACGATGATTTTGTGCTTAAACCAGACGGTTTCACAACCTACGTCCTATGCAATGCGCTTTTTGCGCTACATGGGCCTCGGGTTACCAGATGGACAGCGCAAAGATAATGGTCTTGTTTTCCTAGTTCTACAGAGCAAGGACAAACTTGATGTTCACTATGCAGTAGGCCTAGGGCTGCCGGCTCTGACAGCACAAGGGTTATCTCCACTCAATCGAGTTGGAGAAGATACTTTTGCCGAAACGAAGAGTCTTGATAAAGCAGTTTTATCGATGGCAAGTAGCCTTGATACGTATGCGCGAGCAAAGTATCAACCACTTAATCCAGTAGCTCCTCAGTACGGAGCTGTCGCTCAACAAAGCAGCGATGAGTTGCCACCCGGCACCATCTGGCTTGGTCTAGCCATTCTTTTTTGGCTGATTCTTGTGACAGAAACGTTGTTTTCTTTTGGAGCACTTTTCGGAAGTCACAAAAGCTACTCCCTCATGTCTTGGCCACTGTATTTAGTTCGTTGGTCGCTTGAACTTGCTTTGACCGCTAAATTTAGCGGTTCATCCTCAAGTAGTCGCAGTGGTAGTGGTGGTGGCGGTACCCTTCGGGGGAACTAGCTACATCACTAAATTTCTCAAATCTAAACAATAGAAACAAAGAAAAGGTACAAAATGAAGATTGTGAATTTCGCTCGGACTCTGTTGCTCTTGGTCGTTTTCGCTCTTGTTGGCTGTGGTGCCGCTCAAAACGCGGTCACCGGATATGAGGACATGAAGGCCGCCATTGTGCAGGTCTCCAAGTCAGCATCCAACTTCCAGTTGGTGACGGACACAAGTTATGCCAAGATCCAAACCAAGAATCAGATTCTTGGTGCGGCGATGGACAATAATGAAGCCACCGTTGCAGCTTGGAAGGGTGTTGAAGAAGCTACTGTCGGCACCAATGCTGGATACACGGCTTCGCAGACCAAAACTGCCGGTGTTCTTGATATTGGTGCATTGCAAGACAAGGGGTTACTCCCTTCAACTGCGATACCACTACTAGCATCGCGTTTCAGTGCATACTCAAGTGCTATTACGGATATCCGCCTTGACCCAACGATCATCAATTCGGTGATGGATACCGTTGATGAGGGTATGAACAGTATTCAGGCTGCTGGTGCCGACTGGAACGAAGCTGTTGCTAAGTACAACACCATCCGTTCTAAGGTGGGGTCCGAGGTAATTGCAAAGATCGTTAATGATCTGGGCTTGTCCTCGTTGCCTTCACAGTTGACAGGTTACGTTGGTGCCTCGGCTGGACAGCCGATCACAAACCCAATCGCGCCTAAATAACTTACTTTCTTTTCCCGGGTTTTTGGGCAGGATTATATCCTGCCCTTCTTTTGTGCCTAAAAATGGTACAATCCAGGTATGAAACTCTATGTTGGCCTTGGTAACCCAGGTGTGGACTATGCATTAACCCGCCATAATGTTGGGTTTATGTGTATTGATCACCTGGCTCACGGAGTTGGTACCTCATTCTCAAAAGACAAATACACAGACTCAGATGTGGCCAAAAACAAAGATATATTGTTTGCCAAACCGCAGACGTTTATGAACACTTCTGGTATTGCTGTCAAAAAGCTTCTCGAGCACTACCACATTGACGCTCAGACAGAGCTCTATCTTATTCATGATGACTTAGATATTCGCTTGGGGGAGTACAAAATTCAGTTTGAAGTAGGACCAAAAGTACACAATGGAGTTAACTCCGTTGAAGAAGAACTTGGATTGACTTCCTTTTGGCGCGTTAGGGTTGGTGTTGATAATCGAGACTTAACGAATCGTATGCCAGGAGAAGCATATGTACTTCAAAAATTTTTAAAAGAGGAGTTAACCCTTCTCACCTCAGTTTTTGGTGAGATTGCTTCTGAAATATAACGGATGTTTTTTTCTAAGCTATAATACTTGTTATGGCTGCTAAAGGTGACTTCCAAACAATTTCTTCTGTACTTGATCGCTTCAAAGTAGAGGAGGACAAGTATATCTCTCGTGAGTTTCAACAATATGGCTATGAGTTAGCTGAAGAGTTGGGGGACATGTCTCACAAAGCGCTCTACATAAAACTTGCCAAAACCACCCCACGAGGACTCCTTGAGTCAGCACGCAGTTTTGTGAAGGACGCGCATAATGCAAATTCAAAAGGACGACTTTTTATGTGGAAGCTCAAAGAACTAAAAACAAAAGCTAAAGCAAAAGAGGAAGCTGCGGCTAAATAGACAACTTCATTTGAGTCCACACTTGGTCTCTGCTACGATAGAATCATGTTGCAGTGGAATTTTAAGAAAGAGATATTTGTTCATGTATTATCCACCGTAATTTTATTTGCAGTAATAGTTCTTCTCCGTGGTTATTTCCTTCCTCAACTGTTAATTCCTTTTGTTGTGGGTGGGCTTGTTGCTATGTTTTTGCCAGATGTGGATCACTTCATTTACGCCCTCTACTTGCGTCCAAACGAGTTAACGAGTCAACGGGTTGCACAAAAGCTTTCTGGAAGAAATTTTAAAGACGTGGTTTCCCTTTTATACTCAACAAGAGATGAGCGTCGAGAACTTATTTTTCACACGATATTCTTTCAGCTTCTGTTTGTTGTTTTTGCTTTCTTAATTGTCACTTCATCTGGTAGCTTTCTTGGTAGGGGAATTGTTATTTCATTTTTGCTTCACTTATTTGTTGATCAATTGGTTGACCTGGCTGGCTATGGCACGTTTTCGCGTTGGGAGAAGACGAACTTCATACTGGTTCCTTCATCACAACAAAAGCTTTATGTATATGCACAGGCAGCACCGATTCTTCTCCTAGGGTTAATTTTTTAATTAGGGTAGCAAAAGAAAAACTCTTTCTTGAACCGGCTTCTTGGGGTATAGTGAAATCGAGCATGAGCGAATAGAAACAAATGAAAGTCTTGATGTTTGGATGGGAGTTTCCTCCTCACAATAGCGGAGGGTTAGGTGTGGCCTGCCAAGGCTTATCTCGTGCGCTTTCTGAAAATGGGGTAGAAGTTGTCTTTGTCCTTCCTAAAAAAGTAAAAACTTCAGAGAAATTTAAATTTGTATTTGCAGACAATGTCTTTATTACCGTTCGAACCGTTGATGCACTCTTAACCCCATACGTAACTAGTGAAATATATGGATCAGTTGTGAAAGGAATGGGAGCCTCCATTTATGGAAATAATCTCTTTGAAGAGGTGATGCGCTATGCCATGCGAGCGGGGGACATTGCAAAGAAGGAAACCTTTGATGTCATTCATGCGCACGACTGGCTGTCTTTTCCTGCAGGAATTGAAGCAAAACGTGTAACGGGAAAGCCGTTGGTTGTTCATGTGCATGCGACAGAGTTTGACCGGGGAGGTGGAAGTATTAATCAGGAAGTATATAAAGTTGAGAAAGCTGGGATGGAGGAAGCTGACCGAGTAGTAACCGTAAGTGACTTCACAAAAAATTTGGTAATGGAACACTATGGCATTCCTGAGTCAAAGATTAGCGTTGTTCACAATGGCATTGAAAGCCGTGATTATCCTGCTAAAAACGAGAATGATTTTGGAATTCAAGCTTTAAAAAACGCTGGCTACAAGATTGTTTTGTTTGTAGGTCGATTAACACTCCAGAAAGGACCTGACTATTTTTTGTACGCTGCAAAGAAGATATTAGAGTATCAACCCAAAACCATGTTTGTTATAGCAGGAAGTGGGGATATGGAAGGAAAAATTATGCAGATGGCTGCTGAAATGGGCTTGTCAGCCAATATCTTGTTTGTAGGGTTTTTGCGAGGAGAAGCCTTGTCACGGGTGTATCACAGTGCTGATGTTTTTGTTATGCCTTCTGTTTCAGAGCCATTTGGTATCACCCCACTTGAGAGTCTTTTACATGGAACTCCCGTAATTATGAGTAAGCAGTCTGGTGCGTCCGAAGTCATTCTTCACGCGATGAAAATGGATTTTTGGGATGTAGATGAAATGGCTGACAAGGTGTTGTCAGTTATCGAGCATCCTTGTTTAAAGCAGGAAATGGGGAAGAACGGGAACGCAGAGGCTACTACCTGTTCTTGGAACAAAGCTGCAGACAAACTTCAAACTGTGTATAAACAAGTAACTTCATAGCTTTTTTATTGCAAAATTGTGCAGCTGAATGCTTCTAACTAGATATCGTTCACCGTCAACAGTTGTGATTCTTTTTGTACTAAGTTCGGCTTGTAGTGAAATGAGCATCTGACGTATGTGTTGAGGTAACGAGTTGTCTAGCGTACAAAAAGTTAGGCCAGAATCACAAAAACGAGAGGCAACTTCAAACGAGCCTCGATGTATGCTTAATGCAATTCTCCCAAGGTCTGATGAAAGGGAAAGTAGTTGGAATTTGAGCTTATCATTTGTTGGCCACGATGTTTTTTTGGTGATTACCATTGTGCCAAGTATAACAAACAGTGTGTTACACTGAAGCCAAATATGGCCTCAGTTTGTTTTTATTTTCATGTTCATCAACCTCGACGAGTAAAGCGGTATCGTCATTTTTCAATTGGGCAGGATCAATTGTATTTTAACGATGAAAGTGGAACTTCATTGGACAACAAGGCAATTATCGAAAAAGTTGCCAAAAAGTGCTACATTCCGGCCACAAACACCCTTCTTGAGTTGCTTAAAAAACACCCTCAATTTCGTGTCAGTTTTAGCTTCACTGGGATTTTGCTTGAACAACTGGAAGAGTTTAGCCCTGAGTCCTTGGAAGTGTTTCAAAAAGTCATGAAAACAGGACAAGCAGAGATTATTTCTGAAACCTATTACCATTCATTAGCGTTTTTATATAACAAAGACGAATTTGTAAGCCAAGTAGAGCTACATAACAAAAAAATTAAAGAACTTTTTAAGGTAACTCCTCGGGTATTTCGAAACACTGAGTTAATCTATAACGATGAGTTGGCTCAGTTTGTAGAAAAAATGGGATACACCGGCATTTTAACTGAAGGAGCAGACCATATTTTAGGTTGGAGAAGTCCCAATTTTCTTTATCGTGCCCATGGAACAAAAAACTTAAAAGTGCTTCTTAAAAACTATCGCTTGTCAGACGATATCGCCTTTCGTTTTGGAGAGAAGTCATGGAAAGAGTGGCCAATGACTGCCCCAAAGTTTGCCCACTGGGTAAACGCCATTAACGGAAATGGGAATGTGGTTAACCTTTTTATGGACTACGAGACGTTAGGTGAGCATCAGTGGGAGGACACTGGTATTTTTGATTTCTTAAGACAACTGCCAGCTGAAATCTTGAAGCACCCTGACAACGATTTTGTGACCCCTAGCGAGGCAATTGCGCGGTATGAGGCAGTTTCAGACCTTTCGATTCCAAACTACATCTCCTGGGCTGACGTAGAGCGAGATTTATCAGCCTGGTTATCGAACCCAATGCAGCACGATGCAAGTAACAATCTTTACGCCATTTATGAATCGGTTATGAGCTCTAAAAATACTGAATTAATTGAAAACTGGAGGCGAATGACGACAAGTGACCACTTTTATTACATGTGTACCAAGTGGTTTGCCGATGGGGATGTACATAAATACTTTAACCCCTACGAAACCCCATATGATGCTTTTCGCTATTTTATGAATGCCCTGACAGACTTAAGACTTCGACTTGAGCAGAAAACACCTGAAACACCCCCAAAAACGGTCAAAACGGCTGTTTTGTAAGTTTCTTGACGCCAAAATTAATGCAAATAGCCCAGAAACGTGCTACAATGGTGTACACCTCATGACAACACTTCATCAGTCTATATGTACTCGCTGCGGAAAGACTCGTGTTGTGGCCAAGCAATGGACTGAGTCCCGTGAGACCCGTGCCGGAGTCGCAACGGTTTCGTACACCACCATGGTTTGCCCTGATCCTGAATGCCAAAAACAGGTTGACGAGGTTTTAACAAATGAGCGAGAAAAGAGAGCAGAAGCAACCGCAATTAAGGAAAAAAAGATGAGAATTCAGGTCAGAAAACGAGCTCAGGCCATCGCTTTAGCTTCGGCAAAAGTAGCAGCCTAAACCTCATAGTATTGACAAGTACTTTTGGCTGTGATATAGTACCTACTAGAGATGTGAATAAAGACATCTGTTTAAATGGTCGTCTGTAGAAAAGTGTGATTATATAGGTAAAGATACCCCAAACTATTTTTTATTTCGTTTGTATCTTCCTTCCACCCCATACATGAATTGTTTCCGTTTAGGCAGATGTGTCTATTCAATTATCTCTATACTAAACTCATGAGAGAATTTAACCGTAGTAAACCTCACTCCTTTCAACGGAGTAATGGTGGCGGACGCTTCGGCCGTCCCGCTTCTTCTCGATTCGGAAAACCAGTTCGACGCGGTTTTAGTGGAGAAAACATTGCCCACGCCCGATATGTCAAAAAAGCTGCTCCTATTGCAGAACAACCTGAGTTTACCCCCAAACACACCTTTAAAGATTTTGGATTCCCAGAAATAATTGCTCGAAGTATTGAAGCCAAAGGATACACCAAGCCAACCCCCATCCAAGATGAGGCTATTGCCCCAATTATGGAAGGGCGTGACGTTGTCGCAATTGCAAACACGGGAACCGGAAAAACTGCAACGTTTTTACTACCAATCCTCTCTAAAATGCATACCGATCGAACGCTTAAAGCTCTTGTCTTAATTCCTACCCGAGAACTTGCTGTTCAAGTTGATGATGAATTGCGAGCTTTCAGTCGCAACATGCAAATTCGGTCAGTTTTAACCATGGGTGGAGCAAGTATCACCCAGCAAATGCATTTACTTCGCAAGAACCCACAATTTGTCATTGCAACTCCAGGACGACTCAAGGACTTAATTAACCGTCGAGCGATTAACTTGTCTGACTTTCATATGGTTGTTTTAGATGAGGTTGACCGAATGGTCGATATTGGATTCTTGCCTGATGTGCGAATGATTGTTAATCATTTGGCAGAAGAGCGACAGTCTTTGTTCTTCTCTGCAACAGTTACTCCTGAAATTGATTCAGTAATTCGTACCTTTGCCAAAGAACCAGTGAAAATTTCTGTAAGAACCCAAGAAACAGCTGCAACAATTGACCAAGATGTGGTTAAAGTTGAGCATGGAAAAGAAAAACTCTGGAAACTCTTTGATATTGCGCGTGACCGCGCCCACAACAAGATCCTCGTCTTTGTTCGCACAAAGCGCGGGGCTGACCAGCTATCAAACGACCTGTATGATGAAGGATTCCATGTGGCCGCAATCCATGGCGACCGTTCACAAGGGCAGAGAACTCGTGCTTTAGCTGACTTTAAGAATGGCAAAATTCGCATGCTTGTTGCAACGGACGTTGCTGCCCGAGGAATTGACATTCCTGATGTTTCATTAGTTATTAACTTTGACGAACCTGGAACTTACTCTGACTACGTTCACCGAATTGGTCGAACTGGTCGAGCCGGAAAGGCCGGAAAAGCTCTCACTTTTGTGATAGGACGTTAACTCTTCAAATTGACAAAATAGTCTTATAGTGTTATAATATACCTATTGCTTAGCCTAGAAAAAGGAAACGTCTGATGTATGTTGTTCAGTCAACTGGTCGATTTAAAAGACGGATTCTTCCTAATTTCTCAAACCAGAAGCAACTTGGTTATTCTGGCGTTAAAAACTGGCTTCGAAACGGAGCAGGGCTGGATCCTTCCCTTTTTGAAATTCTTGTTCTCGGCGAGAGAGACTTTCACAATTTTCGTGAACCATCAGTTCGTTGGGATCGCTCGATCAATGCCTACTCAAGTTTGAATGCCTACTTTATGGCATTGGGCGTCGCACGAAAAAATAGGTCAGGACAGGAAACGATCGTAAAGCTCAAAATGTTTGAGGGAGAAGTAAGTTGGCACGAATTTAAGAAGGAACATAAAGTACTCATGCTCGTTCGTGTATGGAAGTGGAGTCACCACTAAACTCATCACGTTAAACGCCCTAAACTTGTATAGAAATTAAATTAGAAACGTAAGCACCCTCATAGCAGGGTGTTTTTTTTTGGGTTATGATGAGGTATGGCAAAGTCTTTAGTCTTGGGGAATGGATCATTAACGGTAGGGTTAGATTTCTTTGGCCAAGTGAAAGATTGTTATTTTGATTATGTGGGACTGGAAAACCACATGAGTGAAGACAGTGTAAATCGTATCGGCGTTTGGGTAGATGGAGTATTTAGTTGGTTTAGTGATGGTACTTGGGACATTTCAATTAACTACAAAAAGGAAACATTAGTCGGTGACATTGTTGCTAAGAATAACCGTTTAGAGATTGAAATCCACATAACTGATTGTGTGTATAACGAATCAAATATCTTCATTCGTGGGTTTGATGTTCAAAATCTTGCTAACCGGCAACGAACTGTCAAGCTTTTTTTAAACCACGAGTTTCGCATGTATGGAATCAGGAAAGGCGACACCGTGTACTGGGACCCAATAACAAGAAGCATCATCCACTACAAAGGTCGCCGTATTGCAATTATTGGAGGATTTTGTGGGGACAAGGGAATTGCTGACTACACCGTAGGACTTTCAAGCATTGAAGGCAAGGAAGGCACTTGGAGAGATGCTGAAGATGGCGTTTTGTCTAAAAATGCCATTGAACACGGAACAGTTGACTCAACTATTGGGTTTGAAAAAGTCGTTGATGCAGGAGAACAAATGTCAGTTTATACCTGGGTCGTGTTTGGAAAGACATTTGAAGAGGTGAAAAAACTTGCAGAATATGTGCAAAAACGTGCACCTGCTCGTTTAATTGAAACAACTGAAAACTACTGGAAAGCTTGGGTTAATAAAATCCCCTTTAGTTTCTATGGCTTAAGTGAAGAAGTTATCACGCTGTTTAAAAAATCTCTGTTAATTCTTCGAGTGCATGTCGGCAACAATGGTGAAATTATCGCTTCAGTTGACTCTGATATGTTGCAGTGGGGCAGGGACAACTACAACTATGTGTGGCCACGTGATGCAGCTTTTGTGGCAATGGCATTAGATCGCGCGAACTACTCTGAAGTTTCCCATCGTTTTTTTGAGTTTGCCAATGAAGTGGTATCAAACGATGGGTATTTTTTTCATAAATACCGACCTGATCGCTCACTGGGGAGTTCTTGGCATCCATGGGTAGGTGCAGATGGATCGTCACAACTTCCGATTCAGGAAGACGAAACAGCTCTCGTTTTAATTGCCCTGTGGTATCACTATGAAAAAACACATGATATTGAGTTTATTGAAAAAATATATAATTCCCTCATTCGAAAAGCAGTTGGATTTTTAGTTGGGTTTAGAAATGAAACAAAACTGCCTAACCCCACTTATGACCTCTGGGAAATGAAAATGGGGACTCATACCTTTACCACAGCGACTGTCTATCAAGCACTGTTGTGTGTTGCCAAATTCGCAAACATTTTAGGTAAAGAATATGACGAGCAACAGTACTTGCATGCGGCAGAAGAGATAAAGGAAGCAGCAGCCCAACTTATTAACCCAAAGACAGAATTTTTCTATAAAAGTATTCAGCTTAAGGATGGTGAGATATTGCATGACGAGACAGTTGACGCCAGTTCCTTCTATGGCGCTGACCGTTTTGGTTTATTTGATGAAAAAACAATGAACCAAATGTATGCTGTTTTTAAACGTGAACTTGTGAGTCGTGAAGGGGTAGGGGGCGTTGTCAGATTTGTAAATGATGCCTATTTTCGTGATAGAAGTGAGTCAAAGGGAAATCCATGGATTGTAACTACCTTGTGGCAAGCCCAGTACATCATTTCAAGAGCAAAGAGTGAATCGGATATGAAACCAGTTATTGAGATTTTGCAGTGGGTACACACGCTCGCGGCCCCTTCCGGGGTACTTCCGGAGCAAGTGGACCCGGTGAGTGCTGTGTCAAAATCAGCCTCCCCCTTGGCATGGAGTCACGCGGAGTTTGTCACAACAGTATTAATGTATTTGGAGAAACTTGAAGAACTTGGTATTTGTGACGTTTGTCCACCTTCGAGCGGGTCAGATGATTTAGGTGTCTAATGTGCCTAAAAAGTTGTGTGCTATTCTTAAATATATGACTACTGTGCAGGTCCCTACTGTGTTCGTTATTTTCGGTGCAACAGGGGACTTGATGGAAAAAAAGATTGTACCTGCACTGTTTCGACTCCATACCCACGGAAGGCTCCCTAAACTCTTTCAAGTACTGGCTGTTTCGCGGCGAGCTCAAACTCAAGAAGCCTTTAGTGAACAAGTCTTGTCAATTCTTAAAAAAACGCCAGAGAGTATCACTCAAGAGCCAGAGATGCAGGCCTTTATGAGTTTGTTTCATTATGTTCCAGGTGACTTTGAAAGTGATACCTTG
>CAYQUL010000012.1:529-17976 GCA_964420735.1 uncultured Gammaproteobacteria bacterium | reverse complement strand
AACATAACAGCACGCGACGAAAGCGGCTTAATAAGCTTTTGTGTTCTTACAAAAGCATGAGTGTACTCAATATCGTCAAGAAGTTTCATTTCACAAAGCTTCTCTATAATTGATTCTTGAAGTGTTTCTGACGCTTTCCGTTGGGTAAGCCATTGTTTTACTTCAAAGATGGTCTTGGGGCGTTTTGCGAGGATAACGAAGAGTTTAGATAAGTACCAGTGCTCGTCCATTATTCAGAGAGATCTGTATCATCATCATTTTTTTCCTCACCCAATTCATTTGGAACTTTCTTGCCATCGGCCATTGTTTCCCTAATTTTCTTTTCAATCTCAGCAGCAAGCTTTGGGTCTTCACGGAACGCGTCTTTCACAGCTTCCCGACCTTGTGCCAAAACTTTTCCATTGTAGTTAAAGAATGATCCGCTCTTTCCAATTATTCCCAAGTCTACTGCAACGTCTAAGATGCCACCGACCTTTGAAATTCCTTCACTGTTCATGATGTCAAACTCAACAACTTTAAGTGGAGGTGCAACCTTGTTTTTAACAATACGTGCGCGATGTCGTGAGCCAATAACATTTTCACCATCTTTAATTGTTTCAATACGTCGAATATCAATACGAACTGAAGCGTAAAACTTTAAAGCCATTCCTCCGGTTGTTGTTTCTGGATTACCGAACATGACACCAATTTTTTGCCGAAGTTGGTTAGTGAAAATTAAAATAGTTTTTGATTTTGAAATTGCGCCAGTTAATTTACGTAGTGCTTGACTCATAAGACGAGCCTGAAGTCCCATGACCGCGTCTCCCATTTCACCTTCAAGCTCTGCTCGTGGAACAAGAGCTGCTACCGAGTCAACAACAATGACGTCCAGTGCACCTGAGCGAATCAAGGTCTCAGTAATTTCAAGTGCCTGCTCGCCTGTGTCTGGTTGAGACAAAAGAAGCTCATCAAGGTTTACCCCAATAGCTTCAGCACGAATTGGGTCGAGAGCATGTTCTGCGTCAATAAAGGCACACTGTCCTCCACGCTTTTGTGCTTCAGCAATGACGTGTAAAGATAAGGTTGTTTTTCCAGAAGCCTCAGGCCCATAGATTTCAATAATGCGTCCCTTAGGAAGTCCACCGATGCCAAGAGCCAAGTCAAGTGCAATTGAACCAGTTGGAAGTGCTTCAACTTGTCCACGAGCTTTGTCGTTTTCACCAAGTCGCATAATTGAACCACGACCATATTGTTTTTCAATTTGGTCCATCGCCATTTTAATGGCTGATGTTCGTGCGTCAGCGTTCTCTTCACGAACTGGAGCTGTTACTTCACCTTTCTTAGATGCCATAGATAATTGCCTTTATAACACTCAACTCAAAGCTATGCAAGCAGGCACATGATAAAATCAGGTTACGGAGTATGGTTTAGTGGCAGAATGCGTGGCTGGGGGTCATGCGGCTCAGGTTCGATTCCTGATACTCCGACACACTAAAAAACCTCAGATGTTAAGTCTGAGGTTTTTTGTGTTTGTAATCGCTACAAAGTTTTTAGACTTCGTCAACGCTCAAACTGTCCCACATATCCTTACCAACAAACTTTGTTAAGTTTGTTCCGTCAACGGTGGCTCTCACTGCATAACGCACTTGAGTTCCGCCATCTTTCGTGGTTCGAGTATATTTGGTTTTCTTTACAGAAGAGGTGGGCACAGATACCTTAGCTCTCTTTTTGACATCGTAAAATTCAATATTGTCCATTTGTGCTCACCTCCTCTCTCTTTCGCTCAACATACGCGAGCAAGTTGTCGCTTGTCAAGCACGAGTCGAGAAAGCTATGATGATTTTGTCATGGCGCAAAGCAAGAAAACAACCGAGTTATTCGTACGAAACTTCATTTTTGGGGTTGAGGATAGTTTGGTCTCGACTGTTGGTTTTGTTTCGGGAATTGCAGCTGGCGGACTCTCTAAAGGAAATATTTTTTTGGCAGGTATGGTGTTAATTTTCGTTGAAGCTTTCTCAATGGGTGTTGGTAGCTATCTTTCAGAGGACTCAGCTGAACAATTTGTTGAAAAGAAAACAGACAAAACAAACAACACCATTATCGCGGCAGTAATCATGTTTATCTCATACTTAATCTGTGGACTGATTCCGCTGTCCCCATACATTTTCCTGGACATTCCTCAAGCATTCCCTGTGTCGATTGTCTTTTCGCTTATTGCCCTCTTTTTACTTGGTTCAATAAGCGCACGCTATTTCAAACGTAAATGGTTAACTCATGGAACTAAAATGTTGATTATTGGCGGCCTGGCAATCGCCGCAGGCATTGTTGTTGCTATGTTTATATAAGTTCAGGGCTTCTTTTTAGATGTAAAATTGTGTAGGCTCACTTCTGTGAAGACAATAATCACATTTCAAACTAAATCGATTTTCATAATATTTGTATTTGCCTTTTTTTTGCGATTGATAAATCTAGGCAGTTTTCCTGTTGGTTTTCACTCTGACGAAGCCCGGGTCGGTTGGAATGCAATATCAATTGCACAAACTGGACATGATGACTGGGGAAACTTTCTGCCACTTTACTACAACACCTTTGGCGACTATCGACCCGCTGGGATAATCTATGCGACGATTCCTTCAATACTACTTTTCGGAAGAACGGAATTTGCAGTACGTTTTCCATCGGCACTTTTTGGAGCATTGGCAGTCTTTCCAATTGCAACTCTTGCTGCAAAAATTGCAACCAAAAAAAATGACAAGATGGTGGGGGTATTTGCTTCAATTCTTTGGGCAGTCACACCTTGGAGTTTCTCAACAAGTCGTGCAACAAGTGAAGTTGTTATTTCATCAACGCTTGTCCTTTTTGCTCTAGCAATATTTACCACTGCAATACAGAGTACACGCCTTAATAGGAAACAGCTTTTTATTAGTTTTTTTCTTTTTGTATTAAGTACTTTCTTTTATCACACGGCACGTATACTTGTTCCGCTTTATTGGATATTGTTTGCCATTTATTTTCGAAGAGAAATTACCAGACATGGGTTAAGCAAAATAGTCGCAATAGGAGCAGTTGCACTTCTCATGTTAACTGGTATTTTTTCCCTTGGGACAGCATCAAGAGGGAGGCTATCACAGGTCTCAATACTTAACCCTCCAGTTCTTTCTGCACAAACAACAACACCACAACCTAAACCAAATATTGTGACTACCATTTTCAATGCTTCACGAGTCTTTACTATTCAGTATGCAACATACCTTTCACCTGAGTTTTTAATTGGAGATGTGGGACGACCACTCCGATATACCACGACTCAAAATGGTTTGATTTCAGTGGCGGTTTTTGTTCTTTTTTTAATCGGCATCAGTCTTGTTATAAAGAAGAAAATTACATCTTTACCTTTTGTTCTTTTACTCGTAAGTCCCCTACCTGCAGCACTTACCATTGAAGATGTACCTAACCTTCACCGAGCATTCTTTATGCTCCCTTTTTTAATAATTCTTGCCGCCCTTGGACTGCAAAGTCTTAGAAATAAGTCTGTTCTTTTTATTCCAATTATTATTGTGGCAGTAGTAAGTTTTATTGGGTTTACTATTTCTTATTTTGGTCCACAAAGCAGACAACTCGCTACCTTTAGAAACGGGAACGCAAAGGAAATGGCACTTTATTTAAATGAAGTATCAGTAAATTACGATAAGGTTTATGTAACTAACGACCCGGATAGTCCGTACCCCTGGTATGCGTTTTTTGGCAATAAAACACCTTTCGAATTTAATGCATTTGCAAAAAAAAGAACACAGGGGAGTTGGGAATACCAAAATATTATTTTTGCTATTACCCGTTGTCCATCTGGTCAGGCACTTGATAAAAACAGTAGTAAAGGTAACATCTTAATTATTGATGGCTACAAGTGTGAAAGAGCACCAGTTGAAAACGACCATCCAGAAGCACGAGTCATTAAGGAGTTTTTATATCCAAACGGTGAAGTTGTTTACAGAGTTTGGGAAAGAAGATAATTAGATAAAACTTAAAAGCAGTAAATTACTTCTTAAGTAACTTAAAGAATTCCGGATAAATCTCCTCAACAAGTGGGTCAACTAATTGTTTCATCTGTGGGAAGAGTGTTGCCTCTCTTGCACCAACATTTTCGAGAAACCAAAATACTCGTTCACTGTGACCATATCCTGAGACAGGAGGCATTCCGTATTCAAGCATTTCCACAAAGTCTATATCCATCATCTGAGCTTCGTCGTCCCCTGCATCACGAGCTTTCTGCTGTGCGAGGACGCGCTCGTATTGATCCAAGGGGTCATTTAACTCAGAGTACCCGTTACCTAGTTCAGTGCCAGCGAGAATGACATGAAAGCGCTCAGTAAGTTCCGCGTCCTCAGGTTTTGATTTTGCAAGTGGTGACATAAACTTTGGTTCATTAATAAGGAAAGCTGGTCCAGAGATTGTTTTTCTCACCAGTTTCCAGCAATTGTCGACAAGTCGATTTCGGTTAATTGCCCCATCTAGGTGTATTTTGTTGGAAAGCAGAACTTTAAGCATTTCCTCATCACTTGATGTTTCAATGTCTATTCCAAGTTTTTCCTTAATACTTCCACGATAATCTACTTCTTGCCATTCATTTGAAAGATCAAAGGTGTGCTCTCCTTTGGTAAATTGTGTTTTTCCATAAACCTCGGTTGCTATATACCTAAACAGATCACGAACAAGACTCATGTTGTCTTTGTAGTCAGCATATGCCCAGTACCACTCGACTTGGTAATACTCCTGCAAATGTTCATCATCAATTCCTTCGTTTCTAAAGTTTGGGGCAAAGGTATACACCTTCTCAAACCCACCTCCAATAAGTCTCTTTTGTGGAAGTTCTGTTGAGATACGAAGATAGAAATCTTCGTCAAGTGCGTTGTGGTGTGTTAAAAAAGGCCTAGCATCGGCTCCGCCGGTAACGTGCTCCATAACTGGTGCTTCAACTTCTAGAAACCCTTTTGACTTCAAGAACGACCTGTTAGCTTCCCAAAAGGCACTCTTGCGTTTAAACAGTTCTCTCCTGGCTGGATTCATGATAAGGTCCAGATATCTCTTTCTAAAAATTGTCTCTTGATCAGTAATTCCTTCCCATTTCTCAGGTAGAGGCCTAATTGCTTTAGTCAGGATACGAATTGTCTCTGGAACAATCGAGATCTCTCCGCGTGAAGTTTTGGTTATTACTCCATAGACTTCAATAAAGTCTCCAATATCAACTAAAGACAAATCAGAAAATCCAAGTGTCCCTTTTGAAAGATCTGTTACCTTTAACTCATTTTCCTGAATAAAAATTTGAATTTTTCCACTTTCGTCTGTTAAGTGTCCAAAAATAAGTTTTCCATGTTCTCGCCAACTCATCAGGCGCCCGGCAAGCGTTACTTTTCGTCCATCAAAATCAGCAAATTTTTCGACTATTTCTTTGTTTGTATATTCCTTGTGTGATTTTGACGGATAGGGGTCAATTCCCATTTCACGAAGTTTTTTGGCTTTTGCTATTCTGATGTTTCGAATTTCAGTTAGTGACATGAGGCAAGTATAGCGGAGTTTAAGGCACAAAAAAAGCATCAGGCCAATGCCTAATGCTTATAACGTCAGTTTTTTGTAGTTGCAAAATATAATAACACCATAAGAACGGTCGTTGTTATGCTGGCAACAATCAATGGAGTTGCTCCCATGTTACTCATAATTGCAATATTGCAATTAACAACCGCGGTAAACAAAGCCCACACGAAAAAAACAAAAACCACCAGTCTTTTTTTTAACTTACTCAAAATAACTCCTAAAAGATAGTTATTATCGCTTTGGAGATGACTTCTTTCTTCGTGACTTTCCACCAGTGCCGACATGTCGTCGTTGGCGAATTCGTGAATCACGAGTAAGTAAGTCAGCAGCCTTAAGTGGTTCTCGGAAAGCTTCATTTACATTTGTCAATGCTCGAGAAATTCCATGCATAACGGCAGTTAGTTGTCCTTGTTTGCCTCCACCAACAACTTTAGCTGTTACGTAGTACTTTCCAATTGTGTTTGTAACGGTAAATGGCTTCTGCCAGAGAGAAGTCAAAAATGAGGCACCAAAATACTTTCCAATTACAACACCATTAACGGTGCTTTCCTCAGTTCCTTTGTGTACACGCACACGAGCAGAAGCCGTTCGTCGGCGTCCCACTGCGTATACATATTCTTTTTTTGTTTTAGCTGCCATAAAAATTATTTCTGTGCGGTTTGTCCGTGATATGGATTTTTGTCACCTGCAATTAGTCTCAAACGAGCCATTCTTTCATCGCGTAGTCTATTAACGGGAAGCATACGACGAACAGCAAGCTCTAAAATTTTAGTTGGGTTTTCTCGTTTTACTTGAGCGTAAGCAACCTCTTTAAATCCTCCAGGATAACCAGAGTGTCCGTAGTATACCTTCAGCAACTCTTTTCGACCAGTAACGACAACCTTTTCAGCGTTTACCACTACAACAAAGTCTCCACTATCCATATGTGCAGAGTATGTTGGCTTGTGCTTTCCCATGAGTTTAATGGCAATTTCACTTGCAAGGCGACCTAACACTTTGTCGTTTGCATCAAATAAATGCCAAGCTCGAGAAACCTCATTCGCTTTGGGTTGATATGTCTTTTTCATTTAGTTATGTATTTACAAAAAAACGGAATCCGCTGCAAGGAGTAATAAGCTTTACTTAGTTACTCCCTGTGGCTCACCCCGTTTGGTGGCACTCTTGGCAGGCTTCGCCTTGCCAGGAGCTTTTGCCTTGACAGCCACTTTAGCTGTTTCAGCAGTTTTTGCTTCCGTTGCTTGTCCGGTTAAGGCGATTTTGACCATTTTGGCCGCGTCACCCTTACGAGGAACAAGATGTGTTAAGGTAGTAAACCCAGATCGCTTAGATTGAGCAAGTGAACTCCATGCGGAGTAAACTCTTTCAACTGCAAGTCGATCATTTCGCAAATGAGAGAGAACTGCTCTTCGAGCAGAAACGCCTTCAGCTGCTACTTTATTCATAAGTTTATCGACGTCTCCCTGGATAGACTTTGCTTTCGCAAGGGTAGTGACGATCTCTCCATGAATAATAAGTTCACGAGTTAACGAAACAAAAAGAGCACTTCGGGACTTTCGTCCACGAGAAAGTTGACGGCCGAATATCTTGTTACGCATATTTCAAGTCCGCTCCTTTCTCTCGCAAAGCCTCTCGAATTACATCGAGTGACTTTTCACCCAAATTTCTAACCTTCATCAGGTCTTCCTTTTGAGCGTTTGCTAATTTTTCAACTGTCTCAAAGCCACTTTTGGCGAGAGCGTTGGCTACCCGAGTTGGGAGGCCAATTTCTTCGACAGAAAGCTTTCCTACTGCTCCGAGTGAGTCGTCAGTTGTAGCGACTTCAACAGTTTCTTCTCGAACTACTGGATGAACGATTTGTTCAAAGTATGACACGAGAATCTTTGCTGAATTGGTGAGAGCATCCTTTGGTGTAATTGCGCCAGTTGTCCAAATTTCAAGCGTCAATTTATCAAAGTTAGTTACTCGACCGACACGAGTCTCCTCGATTTTTGGGGTGACACGAGTCACCGGAGAAAAACTTGCATCGAGAGGAATAATTCCAATGCCTTCCTGTGGGCGCTCACTTGCCAAAGAGTATCCGACACCTGACTCAATAATGAGATCAGCTTCGAGTTTTGCACCCTTAGCGAGGTTTGCGAGAACCAAATCAGGATTTGCGACAGTGACTTCGGACGATACCTTAATATCACTTGCCTTTACTTCACCAGTTCCTGAAACTGAAATATGAGCTTTCACTGGGGTTGTTCCAGAGTAATTAAAACTCACCTTTTTCAAGTTAAGGAGAAAATCGAGAACATCTTCTCGCATTCCTTTCAAAGTTTGGAATTGATGCTTAACTCCCTTGATTTCAACGGTAGTTATAGCGGCCCCTGTCAAACTTGTCATAAGCACGCGACGAAGAGCTGTTGCTAAGGTATTTCCATAGCCAGCAATAAGCGGAGAAATTATAAATTTCCCGTAATTAGCTTCGTTTATTTCTTCTTTAATTTCAAATATTGGATTCATCGTGTATCACCTCCAGACTATAAAAGTATTTTACATTTAAAATACGAAAGTCGAATAACGAAACAAAACGTTTCGCATTCCGAATTTCGTCAATTATCGAGAGTAAAATTCGATAATGTCTTGCTCATTAACTGCTTCTGATAAATCAGCTCGAGTTGGTTCTCGTTTCACTTTCCCAGCTGCTGCTTGTTTAATAATCCACTCAGGTGTGTTGTGCTCTTCCATTTTCAGAAGAAGTGACACTGAGGGAATAGCCATAGCGGTGTCAGACAAAGTAATCGTATCACCTACTCGAATTTTGTAAGACGGAACGTTTACACGCTTTCCATTTACAAACACATGTCGGTGGGAAACCAACTGTCGTGCTTGTGGTCGAGATTCTGCAAAACCGAGACGAAAAACAACGTTATCAAGTCGCTTTTCAAGTTGTCCAAAAAGAGCATCAACTGAGTTTCCTTTAGAAGCCAATGCGTTTTCTACATAAGTTCTAAACTGCTTCTCATTTAATCCATAGAGTCGCTTGACTTTTTGCTTCTCACGAAGCTGCCTTCCATATTGGGAGGGAGTTCCGTGAACTCCTTTTGGTCCATGAACACCAGGCGTTACGGTTAAACGCGTGAGTTTAGCACCTTTTCCGAAAAGGTCAAAACCTTCTCGTCGGCTTAATTTGTCTTTTGGTCCTGTGTATCTCATATTTGTTTTTTTATACTCTTCGCTTCTTCTTTGGACGTGGTCCGTCATGTGGAATTGGCGTCACATCTGCAATCATAGCAATTCTTACCCCTGCTGCGCGAATTGCACGAAGTGCTGCATCTCTCCCTGGCCCTGGCCCTTTAATAAAAACGTCAGCTGAGACAAGCCCTGAGGCGTCCTTGGCTTTGTTAACAACAGTTTCAACTGCAGTGGTTGAAGCATAAGGAGTAGCTTTTCTAGCACCTTTAAAACCTGAATGACCAGAAGAGCCCCATGCAAGGGTTGCTCCAGACTCGTCAGTAACTGTAACAAGAGTGTTGTTAAAGCTTGCTGATATAAAGATTTTTCCGTGTTCAGATTTGTTTGCCATATTTATTTCTTAGCTACGTCAGTTTTTTTAGATGTATCAGTCTTTGCCATCATATCTTTCTTAAAGGCTCCGATTGTCTTTCGAGCTCCACGCTTGGTGCGAGCATTTGACTTTGTTCGCTGTCCTCGAACGGGAAGCCCTCGTGAATGACGAATTCCGCGATATGCGGTGATGTCTTTAAGTCTTTGAATGTTTTCACGAATTTGTCGAACCAAATCTCCTTCAACTGTGTAGTTGTCCAACTCAGCCGTAATTTTACTCACCTCTTCTGCTGTTAAACTTGCAACTCGGCGAGTGTTCTCAATTTTTGCAGCAGCAAGTACTTTTTCAGCTGCAACCCAACCCAAGCCCTTTACGCGAGTAAGAGCATAATCCACTTTCCATTTATCGTTGAGTTCTAATCCTGCAATACGTGCCATAATTTTTTTTAACCTTGTCGCTGGTTGTGCTTTTTGTTTTTGCACACGACGCGCAAAACGCCCCGGCGCTTAATTACCTTACAATCTTTACAAATTGGTGTGACTGATGAACGAACTTTCATATATTTTTAGGCTTTCCCAATAACCCGACCTCGCATCGTGTCGTACGGCGTCATTTCAATCGAAACTCTGTTTCCTGGTAGTAGTCGGAAAAAACTCCGGCGCATTTTGCCGGATGGGATTCCGATTACAATTCTTCCATCTGGAAGAGCAACCTTGTACATCGTATTTGGTAATATTTCACGAATTTCGCCAGTATATACCGTGTTTTCTTTCTTCATAGTGACGATTTTGTTAATACTAATGTACCGCGATCCGTGACCGCAACGGTCTCCTCGAAAAGCGCTGCTATTGTAGCATCTTTTGTGCGTAGTGTCCAACCATCTTTCGCGAGAACCATATCCCCGTCTCCAAGCGTAAACATTACCTCAATGGCAAGTGTCATTCCTGGCACGATTTCAAGCTTTTCATCACGAGAATTACTCGGATAATTAGGAATTCGTGGGTCTTCATGCAGCTCAAGACCAACCCCGTGACCAGTCAGGTTCCAAATTGGACGGATATCAGAGTCAGATAGTACCTCAAAAACAGCTTTCGTGATATCCCCAATTTTGCGCCCTGCTGTAGCTTTTGCAATTCCAGCCTTAAGCGAACGCCTTCCTGCCTCCAAAAACTTGACTATTTTGGGATCATCCCCAAGGTAAACCGTAGTTGCGGAGTCAGTGTGGAGCCCTTTATAAAAAATACCCACGTCAACACTCACGACGTCTCCTTTAGCAAAAATAGTTTCTTTCTTGGGTATTCCGTGAACAACACCATTGTTTACATTTATACAAGTTGCCCAAGAGTAACCTTCAACCATCTTAAAAGAAGGCTTTCCTCCTACTTCGGCAATTAGCTTCACAGCTAACTCCTCAATGTCCATTGCCGTAACTCCAGGTTTTACCGCTTTTGCTAGCTTAGCGCGTATTTCATGCAAATGACGACCGCCCTCACGCATAAGTTTAATTTGTTCTGGTGTTTTTAAGTTAATTTTTGACATATAAGGCAATAATACCCATATTGTTTCGACTAGTAGATGATACCCGATTTGGCCTCAAGAAGAAATCGCCAAAATCAAGTAGTTGAAATCAGAGGACGAATCTGATTGTAAATTGCGTCTATTGACTGTGTCCCGTCAATTTCATGCAAAATGCCTCTCTCTTTAAAAACACTGATAAGAGGCTCCGTGTATGAGCGGTAGGCTGCTAAACGCGTCTTTATGGCCTCTGGAGTATCATCCTCGCGGTGGATGAGCTTTGAAATGTCCGTGCCTTCCGTTGGAGGGTTTGTAATTAGGTTATAAATGTGTCCAGTCACCGGGTCCATCCGCCTGGCAGAAAGCCGCCTTATCGTCTCCTCCTCAGGAATTTCGATAGCTACAACAATATCAATTTTAGTGTCCTTTAGAGATAAAAAGCCTTCAATGAGCTTAAGTTGATATTCTGAGCGTGGATACCCGTCAAAAATAACGCCATCAAACCGATTTTGTTCTTCAAGATATTCTTTGACAAAGCCAAATACCTGATCGTCAGGCATTAAAGTACCCCGCTTATTTACAATTTCTTCAATATCAGGACGAGTTTTCGCCAATTCTCGGAGTAATGCACCAGCTTCAAAGTGGAGGAGTCCAAACTCATGGGCTAATTTTTCAGCCTGAGTACCTTTACCAGACCCTTGGGGCCCAAGAAGAATGATGTTCATGCGCCAAGTATAACAAAAGGCACAGCATTGCGCTGTGCCAGTTGGCTTATATTTTCTCGAGACAGTAACGGATTGGTCCGTTTTGTTGAATTTGCTTAAACGGATCGACAAGATCAACATACGAGACGATGGTACGAGGGTTTTTGAATAAACGTTGATCCCAAAATACCAAGCAATACTCAACGGGATACCGATGCCCTTGGTGCTCTTTTGCCACAAGCAGATGCGATTTCATATCAGTACTCTGCTGCACATAATCCATAAGCAGTTTATGATAGGTGTTTAGCAAAGTGGGGCTGTTTGACCGCAATGCAAAAGCACCATTCTTTGCAATGACCTGTAAAATATCGCTCGATTGACGGGAAAGCGAGTCTTTAAAAAGGCGAATAATGTTATTTACCCAACGTGCGGGTACAAAGACATCGCCTGATTCATAAGATGCTATGTTTTTTACGATCCACTGAGCCGTCCGCTCTTCGAAGGTTTCCCCACGATCAGTAGAAATTACCAATGTATTTTCAGCTCCTTCGTTTTTGTACGGCAAGTACATTTCAAAGAGCTCTTCGGCATCAATTTCAAAATAGGAAACTAACTGCGAAAGGCAACAAAAGAACATCCTTCCAGCTTTGGGCGATAGAAATTGATATATCGAAAAATGAACAATCAGTGGCTTCACGCGCTTTTCTCCTTAATAACAATTTCGCTCGTGGAGTATACCAAAATTATAAGATTATCTCAAGAGTTTCTCGTATCGAGACATAACGAGGCGTGATTCAATATCGCGGGTGATTTCAAGAACAACTGATACAACGATTAAAATTCCAGTTCCTCCAATCACTAAGTTACTCACTCCAAGCACATTTTGAAAAATTGCAGGAAGGACTGCAATTAAACCTAAAAAGACAGCACCAGCTAAAGTGACTCGATTTAAGACAAATGTCAGATGACTAATTGTGGCAGATCCTGGACGAACACCGGGAATGTATCCACCACTTTTTGTGAGGTTTTCACTAATTTTTTCAGGATTAAAGACAACTGAGGTATAAAAATAGGTAAAACCAACAACTAGGGCAAAGTAAAAGATATTATAAAAAGCCGATTGTGGGTTCATTAACTGGCTTAAGGTAACAGCAAATTGTGCAATTTGAGTATTTCCTGATCCTGCCAAGAATTGAGAAGCTAGGGTGGGCAACAACACAAGTGACACTGCAAAGATAATTGGAACAACACCTGCTTGATTTACCCGAAGGGGAATATATGACTGCTCAGCTGTAATCGTCTGTTGTCGAGAGCGACGTGCATATTGTATCGGAATTTTGCGCATTGCTTCGCTCACATACACAACCAGACCAACAACAACAAGGGAAATTACTGCAAAGAGAATGTACTTAACCGTGTCTTCCGGTCCTGAAGTCGTGACCGTTTTACCGATTATTGACGGCATACGAGCGATAATTCCAGCAAAGATCAAAAACGACACCCCATTTCCAAGTCCATATTCCGTAATAAGCTCCCCAAGCCAAACAGCAAACATCGTTCCTGCAATCATGGTTGTTACAAGCGCGCCTAGTTCAAGTGGTGAAAGAGTTGGGATGACGTTGCTTTTGTTAAGCAGTGCGTACATTCCAAACGCTTGAAACACAGCTAAAGGAAGCGTCAAAAAGCGTGTATATTGGTTGATTTTTTCCTGGCCAAATTCACCCTCTTTAGATAATTCCTCAAGAGAGGGAATTACATAAGTTAACAATTGCATAACGATTGATGCGTTAATGTATGGGTTTAAACCTAAGGCAAGGATTGAGAAGTTTGCTAAGGTTCCACCTGAGAAAATATCAAGCAGTGAAAACAATGCATTTCCTGAAAAAAGGGCGGAGAGTGAAGTACGATCAACACCAGCAGCGGGGACGTGAGCCGCAAGGCGAAAAACAGCAAGTATAAAGGCGGTAATTAAAATCTTTTTACGGATCTCTTTCGTTCGCCAACTTCGAATGAAAAATTGAGCAATAGAATTAAGCATTTTACTTTCCGGCAAGCTTCTTCGACGTAGGAACCTCAAAACGCAACTTATTCACTGGGTTGCCTACTACTTTAACACCTCTTCGAGAGGCATGAGCAGCACTGACAAGTCCTTCAGTAATCAATGTCTGAGTCGTTACAAGAGAACCTTCAGCTAAGTGAGCCAATGAGTCAGTTGATATAACAACGACATTTGCTCGAGATTTGTTCTTTGCTTTTCCGCGAAGGAATGGAACTCGTCGGAGTAATGATTTCTTTGACTTCACACCCTCAAAGAGAATAGGAATGCTGTATCGAGATTTTTGTCCCTTGGTTCCACGTCCCGTCGTGTGTCCGCCTTTTCCACTTCCAACACCACGACCAACTCTCTTTACTCTTTTACCAATAACACCTGGAAGCGCTATCATTTGATGGCCCCCCTTCCTTCTTGAATCTTGGTCATTTTTTCAAGAGCCTCAATGGTTGCATAAACGTTTGTGATTTTGTTGTTTGAACCTAATACTTTTCCTACTGCATCGCGAACACCGGCAACTTCCAACACAATTCTGACTGGACCACCAGCAATAATTCCACTTCCAGGAGGGGCTGGCTTAAGCATTACTTTAGCGGCACTAAATTTGTGTTCTACATTATATGGAAGTGTTGTTCCAGCGAGAGGAACTGTAACTAAATGCTTTTTGGCGTAATTAATGGCTTTCGCAATAGCACTTCGTACATCTGAAGCTTTCTGAACGCCAGCACCCACGCGACCTTTTCCATCACCAATAACGACAAGAGCTGCAAAACGGATGGTGTTACCACCTTTTGTTTTCTTTGAAATTCGATTGATGTCGATGACTCGTTCGTCAAATTCCTTTGGCTCTCGGTCCATCTGGTTAAACATGTGATTATTCATAAGGGTTTTTTAGAAAATAAGTCCTGCTTCACGTGCGGCGTCAGCTAAAACTTGTACTCGTCCATGATATCGGTATCCACTACGATCAAAAACAACAGTTGTTACTTTGTGCTTTTTCAAGGCCAAAGCTAAATCTCCACCAACTTTAGCGGCATCTGCTCCTCGAGCTGCTGCGATTGTCTTTCCTGTGTCGTCATTGATCGCTTGTACATAGACAAACTTATTTGAACGAAACACAGAAAGTCGTGGTCGATCAGCAGTTCCCGACAACTTTGCTCGAATTCTTCTTTTTCTTGATACTCGGTCTTTTTTTAACATATTTGTTTATTTAGCAGCTTGCTTACCGGCCTTGCGTCGGATAACTTCATCTTTATATTTAATACCAGTTCCTTTGTATGGCTCAGGCTTTCGTGAAGCTCGAACCAAAGCTGATGTCTGACCTACAACTTCTCGGTCCGTTCCGTCGACCGTGACAAATGATTTTTCAACTTTAAAGGTTACTCCTTCTGGTGCTGTAATGATAACAGGGTGAGAGTATCCAATCTGCATAACCAAGTCCTTTCCTTTAACCTCAGCTCGGAAACCTGCTCCAACAATTTCAAGTGTTTTGCTCCATCCATCTTTAACCCCAGTTACCATATTCGCCAAATGTGCCCGGATTGTTCCTTGTAACGCTCTGTTTGTCCGTGCGTCGCTTGCACGAGTTACGCTAGCGCTTCCTGCTTCAGTCAAAACAGCAACCCCTTCAGGAAGTGCTCTTGCGAGTGTTCCCTTCGGTCCCTTCACCGTAAGTGTGTTGTTAGCAATGCTAACTTCAACTCCGGCTGGAACAGTTACTGGTTGGTTTCCAAATCGTGCCATAAAATAAATTAAATAAGCTCTGCGTAGATTTCTCCGCCTTGTCCAATCTTAATTGCTTCCTTATCGCTCATAACTCCATGAGAGGTAGAAACAAGCAACATAGAAGTCTTTTTCTTACGCAAAGTAAGGGTTGGTGCATCCATGTACACACGCAAACCTGGTGTTGAAACAAGCTTTACGTCCATCAAAATTGGCTGCTTTTTGTGGTAAGCCAACCGAACAGTTAACACACCATCTGCAACGGTCACATCAGACAAGTATCCAATTTTCTTAAGGACCTGGGCTGTTGCGACTAAATTTTTAGTCGCACGAACAGTAACCTCGTGACGATGTGCACGTGCTGCGTTTTTAATTTGGATGAGAAAATCTCCGATTCTAAAATTTACCATAATAGTTTTTTACCAACTTGCCCGTCTTACACCTGGAATTTCACCTTTATTTGCGAGTTCTCGGAAACAAATTCGACAAACGCCGAATTTTCTCATATAACCTCGTGGACGTCCACAGAGCTTACATCGATTTCGATATCGAATGTCATACGGTAGTTTTTTTGTTTCTCGAATTACTTTTGATGTTTTTGCCATAAACTTTATTATTTTTCTTCCTTTTCAAACGGCATACCCACAAACTCTAAAAACTTGCGTCCTTTTTCAGGTGAACCAGCTTTTGTGACAATGGTCATTTCAAGACCTCGCATTTTATCAACTTTTGCTAAATCAATCTCAGGGAAAACAACGTGTTCGGTCATCCCGAGAGTGTAGTTTCCCATTCCATCAAACCCTCGAGTAGAGATTCCTCGAAAATCTCGGAGGCGTGGTAAGACAACTGAAACTAACTTATCTAAAAAGTTTCTCATTCGTGCTCCTCGCAATGTTGCCGTTAAGCCAACTGGCATACCAGCTCGCAAATTAAACCCTGCAACTGAGATTCGAGCATTTTGAATCTTTGGCTTTTGTCCGGTAATAGCTGAGAACTCTTGAACTGCTTTTTCTTTAAGGCCCTTGTCACGAAGGTCCATTCCTGTTCCCATGTTCACAACAATCTTGTGGATCTTAGGAAGTGCCATACTATTTTTGACACCATACTCTTTCCCATACATTTTCTGGGCTTCTAAGATCTTTTCTTCAATTGGTGTGTGTTTATTCATAGTTATTTAGTTTTTGTGACGGCTAACTCTTGTTTACTTTTCTTGGCTATTCGAATCTTTTTGTCCCCATTAACAACAAACCCTGCACGTGTTGGCTTTCCACTCTTTGGATCAACTAACGCGATTTTTGAAAAAGCAATTGGTCGTGGAATTTCATATACTCCACCTTTCCCGTCGCGGGCCATACTCTTTTTGATGTGCTTTTTATAAATATTAATTCCAGGCACTAGTGCAACTCCCTTTTTAGGGAACATCTTTTCTATTGTTCCTTCTTGGCCACGATCTCGACCAGTTAGGACAACAACTTTATCTCCTTTGTGTAATTTTGCCATATATTGTTATAAAACTTCTTTTGCCAGGGATGAAATCTTTGTATAACCTGCTTCTTTAACTTCACGAGCAACGGGACCGAGGACTCGAGTTCCTCGTGGCATACCTTGTTTGTCAATAACAACACCAGCGTTGTCATCAAACTTAACGTATGTTCCATCTTTTCGTCCAATCTCTTTGCGAGTTCTGACAATAACAACTTGAACTTTCTCATGATCTGTTACAACTCCAGTTGAATCAGCCCCTCGGACTACACAGCGAACTACTTGACCGACCGTCGCGGTGTCTCCAATTTTGTGAGAGATACCTACAACCATCAAGCGCTTCGCGCCACTGTTGTCTGCTAGATTAAGCATTGATCGTAGTTGTACCATAGTTTTTTATTTAGCTTTCTTTGCTACTTTAACTGGCTTTTTAACTTCCTTCTTGGCAACCTTAGCAATTGCCTCTTTTGTTGCCTTAACGGGTGTCTTCTTTTCATCCACAACAATCTTCCATCGCTTTGTCTTACTTACAGGGGCACAGGCCGCAAACCGCACGTGATCGCCAACTTTAACACCAACTTCGTCATGAACTTGGTATTTTTCAGTTTTCTTCATTCGCTTTTTGTAAAGCGCATGCATAACAAAACGATCAACTGCAACAGTTGCCGTCTTGGCCATTTTTGTACTCACTACTCGTCCGGTAAATATTTTCATATTGGTTTATTTAAGTTTAGCTTTTGTTTTAACTTGTGACACCTCAGCTTGTTTTGGCATTATACCCGAAATTCTGGCAATATCATGACGAATCTTCATTCCAAGCTTTACGTCCTTTGCCTCGCCTAAAGCACGGGCTAAA
>CAYQUL010000012.1:0-519 GCA_964420735.1 uncultured Gammaproteobacteria bacterium | reverse complement strand
GCTAAAAGTGCTTCATCAAGTTGATGACGCAGAGACACAAGCTTTGTTTCAAGCTCTTTTGCGTCTTTTTTCTTAAATTCTTGGAATTCTTTTTTGTTCATATATATTTTTATTCTTGATCAATAATAAAAGATGTCTTAAATGGCATTTTGTCAGTTGCTTTACCCATCGCGTCTCGTGCAATCTCTTCACTGACACCTGCAATTTCATAGATAATGCGACCTGGACGAACCACCATAACATATCGATCAATGTCTCCCTTTCCGCTTCCCATACGTTGTCCTGCAGCTCGAGCGGTTACTGGCTTATCTGGAAAAACTCTGATCCAAACTCTTCCCTTTCGTTTAAGAGTGTTTGTTATCGCACGTCGTCCAGCCTCGATTTGAGCGGCTGAAAGCCATGCGTGCTCCAAGGCCTTCAATCCAAAGTCTCCATACTCAATGACTGAACCTCGGATATCAACTCCACGTCGTCGGCCTCTTTGATCTTTTCGGTATTTTCGTCGTGCTGGTTGCAACA
>CAYQUL010000011.1:2614-18904 GCA_964420735.1 uncultured Gammaproteobacteria bacterium | reverse complement strand
TTAGATTTCGATGCTAAAACACTGGCTGCCCGACAGGGATTCGAACCCCAGTTACATGATTCAGAGTCATGTGTCCTGCCGCTAGACGATCGGGCAATACACCCATATTTTACCTCATTTGTGAGTTCAATGTAAGCTGGCGTGTTATACTCGACCTAATGGAGACAAAAACTATTACTCAAGTGATTGAATTTGATGCTCTTCCTCATGAAATTTACAATGCTTTAATTGAAAGCAAGCGACACACCGAGTTTACCGGTTCTCGAGCCCACATAGACCCATCTGTTGGTGGTTTGTTTAGCGTTTGGGATGGGTATGCCACTGGAAAGACAATTGAAATTAGGCCTGACCACAAGATTGTCCAGGAATGGAGAGCTTCGGATTGGCCGGAAAATTATTTCTCAAAAGTAACCTTTGATATGAGAAAAACCGATGCTGGCACTGAACTTCATTTTACACATGAAGGTGTCCCTGTTGAATTTTTTGAAGAAGTGGAAAAAGGGTGGAACGAGTATTATTGGGAACCTTTGAAAGAGTATTTGAGGTAGCTTTCCGCGCTGGGTGTAAAGTCGCCTTCACACCCCCGCTTGTGTTTACCCTTGTGGGGTTTCCTCGACCGGTTGAGCATCAGAAACAGGTGTCTCTGATATTGGTGCTCCAGCTTCTTCTGTCATTTCTTCACGAGGTGTCTCAGGTCGTGCTTCATTAACGATTAGCACTCGGCCTCCGACATCCTGGCCGTGAAACATTTGCTTTGCATTCGCTGCTTCTTCTGGGGTGGACATCTCCACAAACCCAAAGCCTTTTGATCGTCCAGTGTACTTATTCACAATAATTGTGGCATCAGTAACTGTACCGGCTTTTGCAAACTCTGCCATCAGCTGATCACGAGTCATACTAAACGGCAAATTTCCGACGTAGAGTTTATTTGGATTGGGGTTCAAGACATGCTCACCTCCCTTATGGTGGACGCCTGTTTTGTTGTTACTCTGCAAGTCATACCACTCACAAAAAGTATACCATGGTTCTCATTTTCTTTTAAATAAGCGATCTAGTTCTTTCAGGGTAATTTCAATTTTTACTGGACGACCATGGGGGCATGTATATGCATAGTTTCTGCTCGTTAATGCTTGAACTAACTCAGTCCTTTGGTCTTCTGATAAAGCCTGATTGGCTTTAATCGCAGCTTTACATGCAAGAGTTGCAAGAACTTTTTTGTTCTTCTCATCAAGAAGTGTCTCTGATTCAATAAAATGCTCAAGAAGGGGAAGTATTGTTGTTGTCTCTCTGTCAGCAATTGACTCGGGTACTGAAACGATTCGATAAGTGTTTTTCCCAAATAACTCGATTTCAAAACCCAACTGAAAAAGTTTTTCTAGATTGTCATCAATTGTGACTGATTGAGACGGTGTAGCTTCAAACAAATAGGGCTCTGAAAGCTCAATATGCTTGATATTTTTTTCTTTCGTTTCAAAAATATCGAGTAGTTTGTAATACAGCACTGACTCATGTGCCGCATGTTGATCTATAAACATAACCCCTTGGGTTGTTTCAACGGCTAAATATAAATTATGAAACTGGGTGACTGTTGAGTTAGCTGGGATTTCTCCTATATGTGCAATAGGGTCCTGTTGTAGCTCCGTAACTAACTCTTTTGAAAAGTCAGATCTAAAACTAACGTTATGAAATGTCAGATTATTGTCAGTAAGTGTTTGTAAAACAGCACTCGTTATTTGTTCATAAATCTCCTTTGGATTAATAAACCTCACTTCTCTTTTTGTTGGGTGAACATTCACATCTACAAGTTCAGGTGGAGTTGTAACAAAAAGAACACCAATGGGGTAGCTACGGGGAAACAGTAGATTTGAATATGCATCACGGATTGCAGTACTCATGAGTGCGTCAACCACCTTTCTTCCGTTAACGAATAGTCGTATGGTGTTTGTGGGAGCTGCAAGTTGAGGTTTGGTCAAAAAGCCAATCAATTCAAGATAACTGTCACTGCTTTTTACGCTAAGTAGTTGCCTACTCGTTTCTTTCCCAAATACATGTGTGATTCTGTCGTGTATTGTGCCGCAAGGTAGAGAAAAAATTTGCTTTTTATCATTTGATAATGAAAACCCAATGTGTGGGTGGCTTAACAGATAGTCAGAGACTGTGTCGATCATAAGCTTTAACTCCGATTGAGCTGACTTCAGAAACTTTTTACGTGCTGGTACTTTGTCAAAAAGGTGTTGAGCGGTAACCTTAGTTCCTTCTGGCATTCCAACTGAACTAATCTTGTCGTTCTCTAGCTTCCACCCTAGTAAAGAGCCGGCTGTTCGTGACTCGATAATAATATGTGCAACATGATCAATACTTGCCAGTGCTTCTCCTCTAAAACCCAATGAATTAATTTTTTGCAAATCCTCTATCGTTTCGATTTTACTTGTCGTATGAGGTTTAATTGCTATTTCTAGTTCTTTTTTTAATATTCCTTCTCCGTTATCGATAACACGGATATAACGGTTACCACCTTCAAGTAGTTCAATGTCTATCTGTGTTGCGTTAGCATCAATCGCGTTATCAATCAGTTCTTTTACAATCGAGACAGGCCTTTCAACAACTTCACCTGCAGCTATTTTAACTATTAAGTCATCACTGAGCTCTTTAATTTTTGTCATTGTGTGTCGCGTTTTCTTTTAACTGTTTTAAAATTGTTAATGCCTCCATCGGAGTAGTTTTATCTATATTAAGCGACCTGAGATATTTGCTGTCAATTTTATTAATTAAAGTATTGTTTTGCATCGTGACCAAAATTTCATTAGCCCTCTCAACTACTTCAAATGGAACTCCTGCAAGGGCTGCGACAGCAACGCCAAAGCTTTTACTAGCTGCACCTTTTGATATGGTATGAAGAAAAACAAGCTTTCCGTCAGCGTCGTTTATCTGCATATGAAAGTTATTAATTGTGTCAGGATACACATCAGCTAGTTTTGTTAACTCGTGATAATGGGTCGCAAATAATGTTTTTGGTGGAACTTTATAGTTATTAACTAAATACTCAATAATCGCTGTGGCAATACTTACACCATCATATGTGCTTGTACCTCTTCCAATCTCATCCATTACAATTAAACTTTTTGAAGTGGCGTTGTTAAGTATGAATGCTGTTTCTACCATTTCTACCATAAAGGTAGATAAACCTGCGGCGATGACGTCAGACGCGCCACTTCGCACAAAAATAGCATCAACTATTCCTATATGCGCCCTGTTAGCTGGAACAAAGCTACCGATATGGGAAAGAAGTGTAATAAGTGCTGCTTGTCGCAAATAGACTGATTTCCCAGCCATGTTTGGTCCAGTCATAAGTGCAATTTGTCCATGAGTTGGGGAGAGTGTTAAGTCGTTTGGAACAAAATCGTTTTTACCAACTAACTGCTCAACAACGGGGTGCCTCCCACCTTTTATTCTTATTTCGTTTGAATATAAGATAGTAGGTCGTGAATATTTCCACATTTTTGCGCAAAGTGAGAAAGACAGGAGGCAATCAAGCTGCGCCACTGCGTCTGCAGCTTTTTGTATTTGTTCGATATATTGCAGAGTATGGACGACCACTTCTTTATAAATGTCATACTCAATTTGGTTAACCTGGGCTTCACTTGTCAATATTAAATCTTCTTTTTCTTTAAGCTCTGGAGTGATAAAACGCTCTCCATTCACAAGAGTCTGTTTCCTTAAGTAATTCTCCGGAATATATTTTAAATTTGATTTACTAATTTCAATATAGTAACCAAAGACTTTATTAAATCGAAGTTTAAGCGAGTTAATACCTGTTCTTTTCCTCTCATCTGCCTCCATTTTGGTGATCCAAACCTTACCACCTTTGATAATATCTCTTAGTTCATCAAGCCGCTTATTTACTCCTTGTTTAATAATTCCACCTTCTTTGACATTAATTGGACAGTCAATCTCAATA
Organism: uncultured Gammaproteobacteria bacterium; assembly: GCA_964420735.1. Lineage (GTDB taxonomy): Bacteria > Patescibacteriota > Microgenomatia > UBA8517 > UBA8517 > CAYQUL01. The sequence goes on along the minus strand of CAYQUL010000011.1, from coordinate 14,946 downwards.
CTTTTTTCAAGATAGTTAATAAGATCAACTAACTCATTTGAAATCTGTTTTGTCGCGTTTTTTATCAGTAACGCTTTGAATTGCCTAGTATGTGCTTTTACCTGCATAACAGCCATTAAGTTTTGCTTTATCCCGAGCAAGTCTCTCGCGTTTCCGATTCCAATCGTAACTTTTGATAAAACACGTGACAAGTCAGTAATATCGTTAAGGAGTGACAACAACTCATCATTTGGCTTTTTCATAAGATCCTCAACCGCATCAAGCCGGTTCTCAATTGCCGCTTTATCCATAAGTGGCATTGTTATCCATTCTTTTAATAACCTGCCCCCCATCGCGGTCTTTGTGTAATCTATTGAGTTAAGTAGTGTTCCATCGGTTTCTCTCTCTCGAATACTAGAGAACAACTCTAAATTAATTATTGTTGCACGATCAAGCCTCACAAAATGTGAGGTTTCGTGCATGGTTATCTTTCGAATATGGCTAAGTGGGTTTTTTTGTGTTTCTTGCAAATAACCCAGTAAAGCGGCTGACACCTCGGTAACAGTAGACGTGTTTGGTAAACCAAAAATTGATAAAGAGGCAACTTTAAAATGTTTTTTTAAGTATTCTTCCGATTCATTCGTGTATGACTCCCATGAATGAAAACAAAAAATGCTCGATTTTGCAGTTCTTTTTATAAATCCTAAAAACTCGGGGTTATTGTATAGTTTTGCAGGTAAAATACACTCGGCCGGATTAATCTTTATGAATATATCTGCGAGGGATTGGTTAAGATCCTCAAAATATTTTTGTGCAACACTAAACTCTCCAGTTGAAACGTCACATGTTGCCACTGCAACTTCGTTCTCAGTTACGGTTATTGCCGTGACGTAATTGTGGTTCTTCCCTTCAATAGCTCTTTCATCAATTAAAGTGCCAGGGGTAACTACGCGTACAACCTCTCTCTCAATAATACCTTTCTTTGATGGCTCAGTTACCTGTTCACAGATCGCGACTTTATACCCAGCTTTTACAAGTTTAGCTAAGTATCCGTCAACTGCGTGGTAAGGCACACCAGCCATTGGGATTCTTCCATCTCGTCCCTTAGGGCGTCCAGTTAGTGTAATTCCAAGAACACGAGATCCGATATGAGCGTCTTCTAGAAACAGTTCATAAAAATCACCGAGACGGAAGAAAAGAAGGCAATCTGCATACTGTTTTTTTAACTCCATGTACTGTTTCATCATTGGAGTTGTGAACTCAGTCATAGTGAAAACAATATAGCACGTTCAAAGTCTGTCGTTTAATTTCAGTAGTTTACAAAAAGAAATTCTTTCCCTAGAGTGAAATGCACATGGACGATTTAGTAAAACCAGCTACAGACCAAACAATTCCGCTTGAAGTGGCAGAGACTGCAAGTGTTGGTCCTCAAGGTGAGCTTGTTAGTTTGCTCACTATCGAAGGCCAAGTGAAAGATCGTATCCAACGCATTGAGCAGCTTAAGGAAGAGCTGACCCCACACAAGGAAATGCTTGCTTCATACCTTGAAAACGACGAAAAATATCGAGAAGCAACGAAACTTGCAAAAGAGGCTTCACAGCAAAAGTCAGCTGTTAAGAAACAACTCCTTTCTACCCCTCAAGGGAAAAACTTAGAATCAAAGGTAATTACTACCAAAGAAGAAATGAAGGAAGTTGAAGAAGCGCTTTCATATTATTTGCGTGAATACCAACGTCTTACTGGTTCAAACGAATTTGAAGGCAGCGATGGTGAGCTTCGTCAGATTGTTTATATAGCAAAATTAGTTAGAAAGACAAACCTAAACCGATAGTTGTGATGCACTCTGTATTCTGCTAAAATCTCCACTAGTTTCTACCAAAACGAACATTATCAAAAGGGACACGAAATGAAGCGAAAAGTGGCAGTCGCAATTTTTGCAGTTCTTGTGTACTTGTTTGTAACAAGTACTGTTTCAGCTCAAACTAGCCTTGTTGAGGTGTCGATCAACAACGCCTACGGTGTTTTTGATGGAGCAGCTTACTCGTGGGCCGGTGGAGCACACTGCTCAACATTTGTGTCCACTTATCTTGAAAACCTCGGTTTTCAGGTGGAACCAAACAATGACGGCTTGAGTGCTTATAGTCCACAGTATGGGTCAGCACTTCCAGAATCAAATACGCTAAAACAAGTTAAGTGGTTTCTGATGCACGACCAAGAGTTGGGTGGCGGATTTTCATATCTATTTCCAGCTATCGACGTAATGAACCGCTCTTTCTGGATCAAACACGAAATTCCGGTGGGTTCGATTATTTATTTCTCGAAAGAGATCACCGACAACGGAATTGATGCACCAGCTCATGTTGCCATTTATCGCGGCAATATTGGTGTTAGTGGAGACCCTGTATTTGCTGATTTTGCATATGGTATGCGCAACGGTCCAATGCTTAATCGATCGCTAAAGGCGATTGGTGACGGATTGTATTTTGATGCCAATATCAAAGGCTGGGACCTGAAAAAGTTACTTCCAACCTACATTTTTGATGTAGTTGGAATGCTAAACTTGTCACCCAAAGGCATTGCTGACTTTCAGAGTTCTACTGAATTTGTTAGCACAGACAGTGCTTACCTTAATGTGGGCTTTTCTGATCGTGTCGAGCCGTGGGCTAAAGGGGGAGCAATCCCCCCGAATACCGCTCAGGTTACCCAGTACGATGCATTCTTGACAGTTAACTTGTTTGATGGCACAACCGCATTATTTGAAAAGCAAGGAGGGGCCCCTATTCAAGTTTCTTTTGATTCATCAAATCGGATGGAATTGTATGCAATTCTTGGACGAGGGTTGAAAGTAAATAAAACCTTAAGCGAGTTGTATGCAAACTCAGATTGGGGAAAAGACGGGTCACATTATGACGGCAAAGCTGGGATTTACTATTACGCCAACGGCGTGCCCCGTACGACTTACACCCCACCCTTTATGGCCGAGTTTGTTAGCACTGGGGACGTCATTAATTTTGGCTTAATCGGGGGGTACACAAACATCGCGTTTATTAATGCATTAATTAACCCAGATGGCCAAGGCGTTGTTCCTGATGGGAGGCACAGTCACTATACGATTCATGCAGTTCCGCAGGATACGCCTGATCAGGATGTTTTACTGCGAGAACCGGATTTAGAAGCGGCAAATGACCCAAGCAGTGGTCGGTTCGGACCACTAAGGTGGCCAACCTTAAACCGCTCAAGTGGATGTATAAATTTTGATCGTCCCAGCTGGTACAACATCTTGGTTCCACGCCTAAATGGGTACAAGGAGCAAGGCAAGAGCGTTCTTGTAATTTTTACTTACCAGTCGGTTGATCAAGATCAGTTAATCCGTTCGGATCACTATATGATGTCTGATCCGTTTTCAAACTTAAGTGTAAAAAACACTTGGGAATATAGTGAAATTCACGATGCTCGTACCTTTGCTCCCGGGACGGGTACATAGGTTACAGGAGTAAATGGCAGAGAGACTACTCTCTGCTATTTTTTTGTGCCAATTTTACGTCTAAACTGTACTACCTTAATTTCGTTAAATAAACGCGTATCAACAATGTCACCTTTTTCTTCTAAACTTTTAACTGCCTTTTCTCGATACACTTCAGGAATTCTACTTGTGGTGTCTGCAAACAAAAATAATATTGATTCGCGTCCATCTGTATTTGTTAGTGTGTTGTATGGGGGCAACTGATCTCCACCAAGCCAGTAAGGTTGGTATCCATATTCCCTTTGGCCATACCACAAATAGTTATATGCCCAGACAGCATTTATGTATAAAGGATTAGTCACAGTATCAATTGCAAAAGCGTTGGTGTTAGCGTTTTTGTAAGTGTACTCAATTGCCGCGATTTGTCTGGAAAGAAGCGCCGATTGGTCTGGCTCTAATAAACTTTGCCCATCGTGAACGCTCGCTGTTGTTTTAAAAAACCCAATAGCCAGTATTACGGAGAGCACCAGGTAGCCTGGGAGTTTTGCCTGTGAAAACAGATATGCGTAGAGCATAATGATGGCCGGTGGTATCCCGATTAAGAACCATGGGGCATTGTGTGCACCCAAAAAAAGCATTAAAGCAGGAGAGGCAATGTAAAGATACAAAAACAAAAGCGAAGCACGAGTTGTTTTTGCCTTAGTTCGAACAAAAACAACAACACAAAGAAGGATAACTAAAAGGACCGGAAAAACTGAACCTAGTGATAACGAGAGTTGCTCAGCTAGTTGTGTGGAAAAAAAGGTAAGTCTTTTCAAAAATGGCAATCCGCCCCCCACCTTACTTCCTGCAGTTACAATATCTAAAACTCCACTAAATGAATACTTTATTTCTGTCACAATCATTGTTGATGTTGTTGCCATAAAAAGGAGCAACGAGGCGACCGCGGTAGTTAGTTTTGGAATTTTTGGGCGAAAAAGAAGCCAAAACAGAACAAAAACTGGAACTAGATAAATAAAGAAAAGTTCAAACTCGATTGAGGCCCCAAGTGCAACTGCTGCGACCATTAACCACCTCTCATTTTTTCTGTATTGCCAGAGCGCTAGGTAAAAAATTGGAACAGTTACCAGCGTGACTGTGGGGTTACTGAGCCACCCTGCAAACTGAATTAAATTGTATGAAAACGCCGTCATAATTGCTGTCGTTATGGCTACAGCCTTGTTTTTAAACAATTCCCAAGAAAAATATGCCAGAATAAAAACAAGGCTACTTTGAACTAAAATATTAAAATAGACAGCGTTCATAGGATTGGGTCCAAAAAACGCAATTGGAACGGCAAGATAGTAAATAAAAGCAATGCCATGGTGAAGGTTGGGGTTGTTTCCGGCAGTTGGGCCGATGATTCGAGGATGGTGCGTTTGAACCATGGTATAGGCGTCAAAAAGATCTCGAGCTTGGTCAAACCCCATGATCGTGTTGTAAGGGAACACGCTATAGACACGAAGCACCACTGCGAGAATAAAACAAAGTACTAAAATCTTTTTCATTGCCGCTATTATCTGACGTGTTTCACCAAAAAAGAAGGAGCAGGTATATTACCTGCTCCACAGATTACCATTCGCCTATATCAGGGCAGTGCGAATCTGGATCTTTCATGACAATATCTTTTATCTGAGGTATCAACGACTCTCTTGCCTCAACAAGAGACATCTTACTTGCACGTACGACAAATGCCCAGAACAAATAGCTGCCTGGCTCATCTCCTCTGACTTTGATATATGAGTGCTCAGAGCCAAGATCCTCAAAATAGCTGATCTGCTGAATCTCCCGAGGATCATAGAAAAATGAAACTGAGCATGCAAACTGTTGTGTAACCTGAATAAGTACAATTCGATAGTCCGCTGTTTGATATTTGGAATCTATTGTTCCGTACTTATATAAGGCGACAAGTTCACTAGCTGTGTCATAGATCACAACTTTTGTTGTCCTGATAGATAGTGCACAAGCTGCACAGATCAAAATGACAAAAAACAGTATTTTTGTACTCACCTGTACCTCCCAACGGTATAGCTGTAACGCTTAAGTATAGAGTTTGCCCCTCAAAACTTCAAGCTATGGGTTTTTAAAAAAGTGTGGTACAATATCCAAACACGCAGTGACCGTGTTTTTTTTAAGCCCAAATCCCTTTTATCTAGTATGACTAACCAAAAAATTCGAAATATTGCTGTTATTGCCCACGTTGACCATGGAAAAACCACCTTGGTCGATGCTTTGTTGAAGCAAACTCACACCTTCCGCGATAACCAGGCTGAAATGCAGCAAACAACTATTCTTGACAGCAATGACCTTGAGCGCGAGCGTGGAATCACAATTTTAGCTAAAAATTGTGCAATCGCATACAAGGATATGAAGATTAACATCATTGATACTCCAGGCCACGCTGACTTTTCAGGTGAGGTAGAACGAACGCTTGGTATGGCTGATGGAGCTCTATTAATTGTTGACGCACAAGAAGGACCTATGCCACAAACACGGTTTGTGCTTAAAAAAGCTCTTGCATTAGGCTTAAAGATTATCGTGGTTATAAACAAAATTGACAAGCCATATGCACGTGTTCCTGAGGTCAAAGACAAGATCGAAACCTTGTTTCTTGAGCTTGCAGCGGACGAAGCACAGCTAGAGTTCCCTGTTGTGTATGCAATTGGACGACGTGGTGTTGCCTTTAACGAAATGCCAACCGATATTAACCAACCTGGTGATGTTACTCCACTGTTGGAAACGATTGTAAACGAAGTACCAGCTCCTAAGAACTCTTCAGAAGGAACCTTTAAGATGGTTATTACGACCATGGACTACGATTCTCACTTAGGTCGAATTGTTATTGGAAAAGTTCACCAGGGAAGTGTGAAGGTAGGGCAAAAGATCATTTTGACTGATACTCCTTCAAAGGTATACACCGTTGAAAAGTTGATGGTAAACCAAGGATTGGGTCGAGTTGAGGTTGCCGAGGTTGTAGCAGGGGACATTGTGACCTTTACAGGGGTTGCAGAAGCCCAAATTGGGAAAACAATTTCTGACCCATCTGACACCGTAAGTCTGCCAACAATTGAAATTGCAGAACCAACGCTTCATATGTTTTTAGGACCAAACACCTCTCCTTTCAGTGGGCAAGAAGGTGAATTTACAACCAGCCGCCAAATAGAAGAGCGCCTGAAGCGAGAACTAGAAAGCAATTTGAGTTTACGGATTGAAATTCAAGGAAACGGAAAGTTTAAGATCTCAGGACGAGGAGAACTGCATTTGTCAGTTCTTTTGGAAACATTGCGTCGTGAAGGATATGAAATGGAAGTGGGGAAACCAGAGGTTATTGTTAAGGACGTTGATGGAGTTAAATGTGAACCAGTCGAGGAAGTAAGTATTATCGTTCCTACAGAGTTCCAAGGAGTGATTAACCAGGAAATGGGTAAGCGGTATGCAACCATGCTTAAAATGGAGCCAATTAGTGATGTTGAAGTCGAGTTTATTTATAACGCACCAACTCGGGTATTAATTGGATTAAGAAGTTTACTGTTAACGCTTACCAAAGGGACTGTTCTTTTTAGTTCACAGCTGGCTGGTTTTGAGCCGATAGGAAAACCAATTCCTAAACTTCGAAAAGGAGTTATTATTTCTGACCAAACAGGTGAAGTGTTGGCATATGGACTAGAAACTGCCCAAGGGCGTGGTACGACCTTTGTTGAGCCTGCAACTAAAGTTTACGAAGGTATGATTATCGGCCAAAACCAAAAGGAAGAAGACTTGTCAGTTAACGTTTGTAAAGGAAAAAAGCTTACGAACATGCGAAGTAAGAGTAGTGATGGAGTTCTCCATTTAACACCTGCTACAGTCATGTCACTTGAACAATCTCTCGACTTTTTGGAAAATGATGAACTTCTGGAAATCACCCCTAAGTCTCTTCGACTTCGAAAAAAGTTCCTGACCGATATAGATCGACGACGTAACTCACGATAATTTTAACTTCATTTAGTCGAATCATTTACCCAAGTCGTGGGTCTTGGAGAATGTTTTTGTAGTCTCTCACTTGTCTTTCCACCTCATGCCTAAGGGCAATAATCACATTTAAGAGTTCATCTCCTTCTTCCTCGCTATAAATGTGTCCATTTGAGCCTGGAAGCCGCATGTCAAAATTCACTTTAAACAGATTTCTAGATTTTTTTTCGATACGAATGGTTGCCTTCTTTATGTCGTCAGCAAAGTCATGCAGATATTTTTCAATCTCGATATTTATCTTTGTTTCAACAATATCCTTAATGCGCTGGTCGACTAGTATGCCGTCACCAATTAATTGGATATTCATTATCTACTCTATACACCAAAAGATGCTAAATCGTCAATTGTCTAGGTGGTCTACCTTTTGAAGATTGAAAAATAGCCTCAAATTTGATATACTCCCCAGGCTATTGAGAGCAAACAAACTAGGAGGTGAATAAAAGATGAATAACAACGAATCATTGATGAAAAAGCACTTAACACCGGCGGTGCTTGAGTTGCTTAAAGACAAAGTTACTTCAAATGGGGTCACGCTAGATGATGTAATTCGTTCTGGTGTGGAAAATCCTGACTCAAAAGTCGGTATGTATGCTCCAGACAAAGAAAGTTACACTGTTTTTGGCCCGCTTTTTGATGCAGTAATCGCTGATTATCATGGATTTGGGTCAGAGCAAACGCATACTACCGATTTTGATATTTCAAAACGGGATGTAGACGATGTTGACCCAGATGGTGAGTATATCGAGTCGACGCGTATTCGCGTGGCCAGAAACACCAACGCTTATCCGTTTCCAGGAGCAATTACAGAGGAACAACGGCTAGCTGAAGAGAAAGACCTCGCAGGAGTTCTTTCGACGCTAACGGGCGATCTTGCTGGTAAGTATGAATCCTTGAAAGACATGTCTGATACTCGACGAGCTGAGCTTGATAAAGCTCACCTTTTGTTTCAGCAGGAACAAGATCCATACTTGGATAGTGCTGGAATTACCAGTAACTTCCCAACCGGCCGCGGGATGTTTCTAGTTTCCGATAACCGTGCAGGTGTATGGGGCCAGGAAGAAGACGGTCTTCGAATTTGGGCACTTGAAAAAGGCTCAGACTTTAGACACATTTTTGGCCGACTTACTCAGCTTATTAAAGTGCTTGAAGATCAATTGGGCTTTGCTCGATCTGATCGTTACGGCTACTTGACCAGCTGTCCAACTAACGTTGGAACCGGTATGCGCGCAAGTGTCATGATTAAGCTTCCCTATTTGGGATCTGATGAAGCTGCTTTGAAACGCATCTGTGCAGAACTCGGACTTGCGGTTCGTGGTGTTGCCGGAGAGCATTCAAAGGGAGTTGGTGGAAAGTATGATATTTCCAACAAAGCTCGCTTGGGAATCTCTGAAGCTGCAATCGTTGAATTAGTCGCACAGGGAGCCAAAAAGCTCATTGCGATGGAGAAAATCGAAAAGCAAAAAGCTCAAGCAGCTTAATGCTTTAGGTACATCTTTTAAAGCGCGCTCAATAGTAGTGGTGGGGACTTTTTCCCCACCACAATATGCGCTTGATTTTTTAGACAATGGCAATAGAATGAATGTATGAAGTCTGATATCTATGTTCGCCCACTTCCATTTGTTCTTGCAATACTTGTTACCCTTTTTTTGATTCGTTTCTTAAATATTCCACTCCCCATACAAGTAACTTCTTCTCAGGTTTCTTCAGAGCTTTCAGTGGTTGGTGAAGGGAAAGTTGATGTAACATCTGACACGGCCTACATTGACGTCGGAGTAACCATTGAGAAAGTTCCAACGGCTGATGAGGCACAAAACAAACTGACGCAAAAGAACAACACAATTGTCGAAGCGATGAAGGCATTAGGAGTTGCGGCCGAAGACATTAAAACTTCAAATTTTTCTATTTCTCCTAACTATGTATATGACAGTGGCAAAAATAGCACTGATGGATACATCGGAAATGCCAGTATTACGATAAAGACAGACAAAATTAACCTTGTTGGTAAAATTATTGGGGAAGCGACGAAAGTTGGTGCAACTAACGTTGGTGGTGCACGCTTTACCATTGATAAACCTGAAATGTATCGTGAACAGGCAAGAGACAAAGCAATTGCCAACGCCAAAGAGCAGGCACAAAAAATTGCAAGTTCTTTGGGTATAACGCTTGGGAGAGTAACCAATATTGTTGAGTCAAGTGTCGGCTCAGTGCCACCGATACTTTATGCAGAGAAAGCTATGTCGTTGGACGGTCGAGGTGGTGGTCCGTCGGCAGTGGCTAACCTTGAACCAGGGACACAGACTGTTTCATCTACCGTTACTCTTTATTTTGAAAAGAGATAATACTTCACGAGTATCGGTTTTGTATTATATTGGAATGTTGTATTTTCCCGGCACTTTCCTTCACGAATTGTCTCATTATTTAGCTGCTATAGCTCTTCGAGTGCCCGTTGTCTCTTTTACAATTAGGCCAAAGCTTACCTCAAAAGGAGTCCTCTTTGGCCAAGTGTCCGTTCAAAAAGTAGATCACATTCGAAGCGCCTTAATCGCTATTGCCCCACTTATAATGGGTGCAGCTGGATTATTTGTAGTTGTCACTTGGCTGCAGGCACATGCAGCAGTAAACTCCCTTACGGGATTGGTCATATATATAGCTTTATGTCTGGTCAACATGATGGTTCCTTCTCGCCAAGACATAAGAGTCGCTTTTCCCGGAATTTTACTTGTCAGTATTGCGCTCGGGTTAATTACCTTGATTTATTTGTTAACAAAGACTAGCTTATACTAAAAAATATGGAAAAAGTACCTAAGAGTTGGTTTGTTAGACGGTATTTTGGTAGAGGTTGGTACCCCGCGACTTGGGAAGGGTGGGCGGTGAGTGTTCTCTATGTAATTTTTGTGATTTTAGCGGCTAAAATGCTTGAGAAGGTAGTTTCGACACTGGTAATTGTTGTCCTCTCTGTTGTGTTTCTTTTACTATGCAAATATAAAGGTCGTCAGCCGAGTTCCTGGGTTGATAGAAAAGAAACAAACTGGAGAGCCGGAAGATTAGGATAGTTCCCTTATTGAGTAAGCTTAACAACTTCTGGATATTTTGATGTAAAAGCGGCTGAGAAATTGCAGCCATTTAAACACTCTGGTGTCCACCAGGTAACACCCTTTGCTCCAGAACCAATAAGGAATCCCCCTGTAACATTTTGCTCAAACTCATAACTTGCCTTGTAAGGATAACTTTCAGACCCTTTCTGCGAGTTTTTGCTAATTGTGAGCGTTTTCACATATCCAGCGTTATATTGATCGGAATAGTAGTCAAGAAAAGGATTGATTATTTTTGAAGTAATGTCTGTCTTTACTTGTGTTGAGAAGATGGCATCAGTTTCAAAAGTAATCACCGCGGTGCTTACCATCGCTTGTTCGCCACTATCCACTTTCGGTGTTGTCTCTGTTGGGACAAAAGCAAATGGGGTAACAACAGGCGTTGGTGTTGGTGTCTGTTGTGTTGGTTTGCTTTGTAGATAGAAAAAGATTGCGGCAGAAATTGAAACGACTGCAATTGCCACAAGTATTACGAGAACAATGACATTACCCTTTTGACTTTTCATCTGTCTATTTTCACTTAGTTGAGCGAGAAATGCAATTGGGTATTTACATAAAATCAAAAACAGTTTTATATGAATATATGGAGAAAGAAATGAAGGTTTTAATTTCGATTGTTGGAGGATTTTTGTTGGGTTGGGTTTTAGGAAATCTCCTTTTAGGTGTTATTTTAGGAACGTGTTTTGGTTTAGTATGGGGCTACAGTGACCACATGCTTACGGCGCAAAAGAAACACAAGTCTTCACACAAAGTGGCAAAGAGGTCCAAGAAGCGATCCAGGCGATAAAAAAGTTGGCTTCGGAGCGTATACTTAAAGCATATGAAAAAAAGGAAAGATGGTCTTTGGTTTGTGAGTAAAAAATATGGATGGGGATGGACTCCTGTAACATGGCAAGGCTGGGCGGTAGTTGTGGTTTATATCGCTTTGGTAACAGGTCTCGCCAGGTTTATTGATAATGGGTTTGATTCCCGTGCAGGGGGAACAACATTCTTTTTTCTTGTTTTTTTGTTGACGGTCATGTTACTTGTTATTTCTTATGCAAAGGGAGAAACGCCTCGCTGGAGGTGGGGAAAGTAGAGTCACCCAAATCGCTCATACTTTATTCTTTCTGAAGGAACAGCTAAATTACTAAGTACGAGTCTCATCTCTTCGACAAATGCACTTCCACCACAAATAAAGAAATCAAGTTTCTCTGTGTCTTTAGATTTTGTAATTTGTTGAATCATTTGTTTGTTAATCCTTCCGCTATATTGAGTATTTGCAGATTCTTGTGTAAAGGTGACAAATATGGTTTTGTTCTTGTCTTTCTTTTCTAGTTCATCTCTAAAAAGGTAGTCATCAACACTTTTAAAGCTTGCAAGTATAGTTATCTGTTTTGGGTTAACTGACAACCTATTTTTTCGGATTAAGCCAATAAACGGGGCGATTCCGGTTCCACCTGCAATACAAAAAAGTTCATTACCTTCCGTTTGCAGTAAAAAGTGGTTTCCTTTAGGACAAGACACAAAAATTTCGTCTCCAGTGTTTTTTTTGTGGAGAAGAGGTGAAACTTCTCCATTATCAATTAACATAACCGCAATTTGAAATATGTGATCAGTATCGGTTTGAATAATCGAGTAATCACGTTGACTTGTGTTAGCTTCAATTTTTACTGAAACGTATTGACCAGGTATAACCTGACTGGTATTACTACTTTTAAGTGTCAAGAGTTTTACCCGAGGAGAGATCATTAAAGATTCAATAAGGG
>CAYQUL010000011.1:0-2604 GCA_964420735.1 uncultured Gammaproteobacteria bacterium | reverse complement strand
TTTCCTATAAAATATCATACTTGATCTGTATCTATAGACTTGTTTATAAAGGTTAACCGTTTTTAAATTAACTCTTGTATATATGTGTATTGAGTGTATATACTTCGACCATGGCAGCTGCAAAAAAGCAAACAAAGAAGGCAACAAGAAAGGTTACCAGGACTACTCCAAAGAGAGTAAGGAGTGCAGAAGTTATGTCTATGGACGCGATGACAGAAATGGAGACTCCGGTTGTTGATCGAAAGCCAATTGCATCATTTCTTACCAAGAAAAATATTATAGTTGTTTTGCTCCTCGCTTCGTTTGGTTATCTCCTTTTTCTAAATCGAGGGTTGTTTATTGCTGCAATGGTAAATAATCAACCAATCACCAGACTTTCAATTGTTTCAGAGCTTGAGAAAAGAAGTGGCAAGCAGGCACTTGACACCGTTATTACTGAAACCTTGATTATGCAAGAAGCACAGAAAAACAATGTTGTTGTTTCAAATGACGAAGTCGATGCTGAGGTGAGTAAAGTGGAAGAAAATGTAAAGGCACAAGGACAAGACATTGATCAGTTACTTGCAGCACAAGGAATGAAAAAAGAAGATTTGGTGAAGCAAATTAGAATTCAAAAGATTGTTGAAAAGATTTTGGCTGACAAAATTAACCCAACCGATGATGAGGTTAAAAAATACGTAACAGATAATGCTACCATGTTTGGGAAAGAACTAAGTGCTGATCAAAAAGTTTCTCAAGCTAAGGATCAATTAAAACAGCAGAAGTTGTCATCACAGTTCCAAACTTGGATCGCAGAAGTTAAAACGAATTCAAAGATTAACTACTTTGTTAACTACTAATCTCTAAAAAGTTTCTCTTCAGTTACAAAGTTCATTTTTTTGTCAGTCACCCTCACGCCGCCTAATTTTGTACGTTTAATTGAGAAAGCAATTGCACCTGTTGAAAGTGCCCTGCCTAGGTTATGGGCAAGCGACCGTATGTATGTGCCTGAAGACACCTCAAACGTTATCGTTGCAATTTGAAACCTGTCCGGTGCGGTCAAAAGAAAATGATTCCAAGCATCTTGTATTTCCACTTGTCTAAAGTCGCCTGTAACCTCAGAAATTTTTTGTAATACTTCCTTTTTCAGTTGTTCCCGTGTAACAGAGCGCAAACTATTAAGTTCAGCGTGGTAAATTTGAATTTCTTTGTGGGGGATTGTTATTGTCGAAATTTTTCCTTCCTTTGCCCATAACCAAAGTGGCTTTCCGTTAACACGTGGTGAGGAAAAAGGCGGATATGGGTGCCGCTGAACTCCAATAAGTTGCTTAAGGTTTTGAGTCAATTCTTCTTGTGAAATTTTTCTTGTACTTAATAAGCCAACCATCCCCAGCGCGTCAAAAGTATCTGTTTCTACGCCAAACAAAACTTGTGCAACGTATTCCTTCCGAATTTTTTCATATCGAGCACGTTCCTTGTTTTTTTCATTGAGAAGAAGAAGTACCAGTCCTTCTGCCATTGGGTCAAGGCGCCCAGCATACCCAATTGACACCTGGCTTAGTTCAGTATGTTGTTGTTTAAGCTCTTCAATTAGTGCCAAAGGTGTCTGACCTCTCTTTTTGTAAGCAACAACAAGATCTGTTTTCATGCCTTTCATTCGGGGATTCCTGTAACCTTACTGATCCCTAGCACTTCTTTAAAGTAAGGGTAAAAAGCGTTTTGTCCGGGAATTTTCCAAGAAAACCCCTTGAATGGAGCCGCGTCATATCGGAGTAAAAAAGGAGTTACTGCAACTATTCTCGGGTCACTCCACACTTCAGCAAAAGCCTGTTTATAGTTGGCAGCAATTTTTTCTTGCGAAAATCCATTATTAACCCACCCAGTTTCAGTGATAAACACTGAAATGGCTTGTGGAAGATAGTAGTCCTTTAGGAAATTAATTTCCCACTCATACCCTCGGACAGTCATTTTTCCATTTGCAGATGGACTACCTGAAAAACCGGGGTTTGGGTAACTATGACTCGTCCAGCCATCAAAGATTGTGAAGATAAATTCGTCGGCCATAAACATACTAGTTAAAAAGTCTTTTGAGTCCATGGTGACTTTTCCATTCGGTGCTGCAGCGTCCAATCCCGCGGGTAACACAAAGAAGTTAGGATCAGCTTTTTTAAGTTCTTCCCAGTATCTGCGGGAGACACGAGCATATTCTGCTGGGTCAATTGTTCCTCCCCACTCCTTTGAGTGATTCGGTTCGTTAAAGAGAACAACATAATGCCGTGTAGTTGGCCATGGAAGAACTCGTAAAAAATCTGCCCAGCTTTTTGCATCTGCCTCATCAGGTTTTTTCCACACACCGTTTTCAGAAACAGTTGCGACTCGAACAATTGGAATAAGTTTTAACGTCGACATTAATGAAAATGCCTTTGACCAGCGCTCTAAATTCCGTTCATCTTGGCGAATCACAATCGTCACATATCCCCACTCACCACCATTGCTATTCACCAGTTTTGCTGCATCGATTAAGTCCGATTCATCTAAAATATGAATACCTACCTTATTGTTTTTCTCTGGTGTGAAGGGAAGATAGGAAGCGCCAGCCAGCCGTGGCACGAAAAAACTAAACAA
>CAYQUL010000010.1:9053-19073 GCA_964420735.1 uncultured Gammaproteobacteria bacterium | reverse complement strand
AGAAAATAAAAGGGCTGTGAGGCTACTCTGGCATCAACATGAATTGCAGTTTCATCAAAAACAGCATCTGCCATTTGGCAGGCAACAAACCTCTTCCAAATTAGTCCATACAGTTTTTGCTCTTCAGCGCTCTCACTTATGGTTTGCATCAACTGGCTAACATTAGTTGGGCGAATTGCCTCGTGGGCTTCCTGTGCCATTTTGCTTTGCTTTTTAAAGAAGGCTTGGGACTTAGGTAAGTACTCTGCTCCAAATTCCTTTGCAATTAACTCTCTTACCCCCGCTACTGCTTCTTTAGACAGGTTAACTGAGTCAGTTCTGTGGTAGGTAATAACACCTTGTTCGTAAAGCTTTTGTGCAATGGTCATGGTGCGCTTTGCAGACCAGCCAAACATACGAGCTGCAGCCTGTGACATCGTTGAAGTGGTAAACGGTGGATAGGCTTTTTTGTGAACCTCTCTCTTTTTAACGTCCAGCACCGTGTATGTTGAGTTTTGCAGGTCAATAACGATTTTGCCTGCTGTTTCGCCATCATGAACCTCAGCTTTCTTGTCATTTATTTTTGAAAGAGAAACTAAAAAGTGGTGACTTGCCGCACTTACCATTGAGCCAATTTCCCAATATTCTTCTGCTTTAAACGCCTCAATTTCTCTCTCGCGCTCAACGATTAAACGCACTGCAACAGACTGCACCCGCCCTGCCGACAGACCAACTCGAACCTTCTTCCACAAAAGCGGCGACACTTTATACCCCACAAGGCGATCTAGTACCCGACGAGCAGTTTGTGCATCAACTAAGTGTGCATCAACTTCTCTTGGCTCTGAAATTGCGTGCTCAACTGCAGACTTCGTGATTTCATGGAAAACAATTCTCTTCATCGGTTTTAAGCTTGTTTTTTTGTCTTCGTGAAGTATTTCTTTCACATGGGCACTAATTGCCTCTCCTTCTCGGTCAGGGTCAGTTGCCAAAAATATATGTGTAGCTTTTTTAGCGGCTGTTGTGAGGGCCTTAATTGTTGCAGCTTGTTTGGCTACTACTTCAAAAGTTGGGTCAAAGTTGTGATCGGTATCAACACCAAGTTTTGACTTTGGCAGGTCTTTAATATGCCCCTTTGTGGCCAACACATCGTAATCAGACCCCAGAAAACGATTTAGGGTTTTGGCTTTGGTTGGTGACTCGACAATAATTAAATTCATATTTGTTTGGTGTCTAACCACACTAGATTATTCCCCTTGCGGGGGCTAGTGGCAAAAAGAAGTGTAACAGGAGTGTCAAACTCTTTATAAATACTGTTCACAAGCGGCATCAACAAAATCTTGAACACTAGTTACAATTTGGGCTCCCAACTGAATGAGTTTATTTGGTGCAACTGAAAACGGGGCATCAATTGGGCCAGGAACTGCATAAACGTCCCTCCCTGACTCAACCGCAAAGTTAGCCGTTGAGAATGTTCCACTTCTTGCCTGCCCTTCGACAACAACGGTTGCGACAGACAACCCTGCAACTATTCTATTTCGGTAGAGAAAATCTTTTTGACTCACACGATAGTCAAACGGATTTTCTGAAATCAGGGCACCACTCTCTGAGATTCGTGCAGCAAGTGATGCGTTTTCAGGTGGATAAATCGTTTTAACTCCCCCTGCTAAAACGGCCATCGTTTTCCCTTGGTTTAGCAGTGCTAAGCGATGTGCTGCTGTATCAATTCCACGGGCTAGACCTGACACAATACAAAAGCCATGAGAGACCAAAAGCGGGACCATTTGAGAAACGACTTTTAAGCCATAGCTTGTTGGTGTTCTTGTTCCAACAATTGCAATGCAGGGGCTGCTTGATACTTTCCCACGGACAAAAATTCCCTCAGGACAGGTGGGAATGGAGGCCAAAAGGGAAGGAAAATCAGGAGCATCCCGGCTTATGTAGTTATTGTCTTTCATGAAACCAATAATTAAGTATTGCTTTGGCAATTGGGGCCGCAACTTTGCTTCCTTCACCACCTTTTTCGATAAGTACAGTTACGACTATTTCAGGGTTGTCGGCAGGTGCTGCAACGGTAAACCATGCATGTGTAACGTCCTTTTCGCTAGTCTCAGCCGTTCCAGTTTTACAGGCAACAACTGGAGTAAACTCAAAAAAAGGGTAAGCAGTTCCACCAGTGGCGCATGCTCCTTTCATTCCCTCATTCACGGTCTTAATGGAGGCATCTGAAATAGTGAGTTTCTTGCACGACTCTCGTGACTGCAGTAAAAAATGTGGCTGACAGAGAAATCCGCCGTTAGCTATGACACTTGTTAGGACATTTGCCTGAAGAGGCGTGACCAACATGTCACCTTGACCAATTGACATGTGATAGGTGTTACCTAAAAACCAGCGCTCACCTAGTGTTTTTTGTTTCCATTCTGGTGTTGCAAGAAGTCCCGTCGACTCAGCTGGCAAGTCAACATTGGTTTTTGTCCCTATACCAAACTCTGCTGCCCACTTGGCAAGGGTGTCTACCCCAATCATTTCACCAAGCTTGTAATAAAAGGTGTCAGTTGAACGAGCAAGTGCCCGAACTAAATTAATTTTTCCTTCTGTTTTCCCGTACTGTGTAAAGTACCAGGTAGTATATGAGAATTCATTTATTTTAATTGACCCCGTGTCATCATATTCGTAAGCCGGGGTAATGGTTCCACTTTCAAGACCGGCGACTGAGGTAACAAGTTTAAAAATTGATCCAGGGTGATATGTGCCAGTTGTGGCACGATTAAAAAGTGGAAGTTTTTTGTCATTTAGCATTTCAGTTAACTGAGCTTCTTTTGTTTTATCCATAAAAATGGCGGGGTCAAAAGAAGGTGAGGTGTAAAATGCAAGGATCTGCCCACGGCCATCGGTCGCAACTGCAGCCCCGATTAAGCCCTGCATATCAAGCGCTACCTTTTCTTGCAATCCGTAATCAATCGTTGTCGTGATGTCCTCTCCCGGTGTTGGTGCAAGGCGGCCAACTGTACGAATTTTGTGTCCCCGTATATCGACTTCAACTAGCTCCTCACCAGGGCGCCCTCTCAGACGACATTCATATTGTTGTTCCAACCCAAATTTTCCAATTAATGTTCCAAGTGTTCTCACTCCTTTGTCAACGCACCCCGGGTCAGCTTTACCTACCTCTGTTACTCCTACTTCACCAATGTAGCCTGTGATGTGCCCTGCAACTGGCCCAAGGGGATAGTTTCGTCTCCACTGGATTAAAATCTCGTCGCTTGGGGTGTTTGCTGTTATATCAACTTTTTTGTAGCCTTTTTCTGTATCAAACTCAACCGTTTTTTTTGTCTCCACGTTGTCAGCTAAAATTTCCCCTCCACGAGCTTTAATTCTTCCTCTAGGGGCATCGATTGAAACTCGTCTTATGCGATTGTCTTCAGCCAAGGCTCTAAAATAAGAACCTTTAATAAGTGTTAGTTCTGCTAAACGAGCAAATAACAATGCCGCTGCAACAAAAAGAATACTTTTTAAGACAAGGGACATGAAACGTGTGGAGTGAACTTCGTGCAAGGGTATCATACAGATGAATGTGGCACATTTAGCCAAGAAACTCAAGCTTTGGTACAATAGCGCATCGAAAAGTCGACAGTAAGCGGAGGAACAAATGGAGGAGAACGAAACGATTGCTTTCCAGCGCCTCATATCTAATTTTGTTGGCTGCATTTTTGCGGGACTTGTGACCATTGCAATCCAGTTGTTAAGCGACCGAACGCACTTGACTGCAATTGAGCTTATGAAAGTGATTTTTGGTATGACAATGGGGGCAGGAATCACAAATTTTCTTTATTCAGAGCTAGCCAACGATCGCGCTGGATTGTCTCAAGTGAAGACTGCCTTGGTTTTGTTTGTTGTGGTAGTCGTTGTAATGGTTTCGGCTAAAGTAGTCATGACAAGAAGTGGAGTTGAAATAAGAATTGACAACCAAACAGCCTTTGTCGTAACTTGGCTACTTTTGCCATTAACGCGTTTTGCTAAATCACTTGTGAAAAGCAAAACTACGAGTACGGCAGATTAGAACAGTGAGGTCAACTTCGGTTGGCCTCTTTATGTATACCGAAGACCACTCGTGATTTGAATTTTTTTCAACAGAGCTTCATTTGAAAGCAGCAACCCACACCCTCTTGCAACTGCAGTAATGGGGTTTTCAGCGATATGTACAGGGATTTTAGTGTAGTCGGCTATCATTTTGTCAATTCCTCCGATTAAGGCTCCACCACCGGCCAAAGTAATGCCTCGTTCACTCACGTCACTGACAAGCTCAGGTGGAGCTTCTTCTAAAATTTCTTTTATTTTGTCAACTATCTCTCGCAGCGTCGGGTGGATTGCTTCTCGAATTTCGTCTCCAGTTGCTTGTATTGATTTTGGTAACCCAGTCTCGAGGTCTCGTCCACGGATTACCATGGCATTCTCCGTTTTGGTCGCAATTGCAGTTCCAATTTGAATTTTTACATTCTCAGCAGTTGGTTGACCAACAAGTAGAGAGTACTTTAATCGAAAATAATTAATAATTGCCTCATCCATTTCGTCTCCCGCAACACGGATTGATTCTCCAATTACGATGCCACCTAGTGAGATTAAAGCAATGTCAGTTGTTCCCCCACCAATATCTACAATAAAAACTCCCTCTGGTTCCCAGACTGGTAGACCTGCCCCAATTGCAGCAGCCATAGGCTCTTCAACAAGATATGCGCGGCGAGCCCCCGCTGACACGGCTGCGTCAGCAACCGCACGTCGTTCTACTTCAGTTACGCCTGACGGGATACCAATAATTACACGAGGTCTGGGTACTTTTGAAAAGAAGCTTGTTCCTTCATGTACTTTTCTAATGTAGTAGGAAAGCATTGCCTCAGTGGCATCAAAATCAGCAATTACCCCATCTTTAAGTGGTCTTACGGCTTCTATTGGTCCTGGGGTTCTTCCAACCATCTTTTTAGCTGCAGTTCCAATAGCCAAAATTTCACGTGTTTTCTTGTGACGAGCAACAACAGAAGGTTCACGGATTGCAATACCTTTCCCAGAGACAAACACCAAAGTGTTTGCGGTTCCGAGATCTATTCCAACGTCGTAACTAAAAAGTCCAAAGAAGCGATTAATCATGTGAAACGGTAAAAAAATACTTTCAAGAAGGCAGGCTTAAGCAGTATATCAAATGATATAGTTAGTGCATGACCAAAAAAAACCTTTTAAGCCTAAACCCCACTAAACCGAAACGCATTCAGTTTATTGCTTTCATTTATTTCTGTCTATTTGCTGTTACTCCATTACTTTTTTTTACCCAAACAAGTGAATTGTTTGAATTTAACAAAATGATATTTGTGTATTTGTTGACTCTGCTTATTGTTGTCACGTGGGTTGCAGAGTCAATTTTCACCAAAAGACTTCCTTTCAAACGAACCGTTCTTGACATCCCTCTTGCACTTTTTGTCTCAACCCAAGCGCTCTCTACCCTTTTTTCAATAGATAGTCGAATTTCTTTTCTAGGCTACTACTCTCGATGGAACGGAGGCCTGTTGTCTATCATCTCTTATGCAGTTCTCTATTGGGCAGCCGTAACCTTTTTAGATAAGGGCATGCTAAAAAAGCTGATCACTGCACTTTTTGTGTCAACTGTTGTGGCCTCACTGTGGGGGGTACTTGAACACTTTGGCCATAGTGTGAGCTGTCTCGTAATTACTGGTAACTTTGATGTTTCCTGCTGGGTGCAGGAGGTGGCACTTCGGGTTTATGCAACATTTGGTCAACCCAATTGGATGGCAGCCTGGTTGACCGCAGTCATTCCCCTGTCTTGGTCAATTCTTTTAGTGCGTCGTGACACGACAAGACCAATCTTTAAGGACAAGGGCTTGTTGGTTTTGGCAGCGATTTCTCTCCTTACCTTTGTTGCTCTGTTGTTTACCAAATCTCGTTCAGGGGTCGTGGGGTTTGGGGTTGCCTTTGTTCTGTTTTGGCTTGGAAGTGTCGTAAGCACAGTTGTGCGCAAAAAAATCATGAGAGTTGGGCTCGCCATAACACTTTCTCTTGGTTGCGCTGTCGCGCTTGTTGGTACACCTTGGACACCATCAATTTCAAGCCTAACAAACCAGAACTTAACACCTAAGGCAACCGAGGCGCCCGTAGGCCCTGCACTTGAGACTGGCGGAACTGAGTCAGGTGAAATTCGCCGAATTGTTTGGGAAGGGGCGGTTAATGTTTGGAAAAAGTATCCGCTGTTGGGGTCTGGTGTTGAGACATTTGCACTTTCCTACTACCAAGGACGCCCAATGGCACATAACCACACATCAGAATGGAATTTTTTATATAACAAAGCTCACAATGAATACCTTAATTATCTTGCTACAACAGGTGTTGTGGGACTTGTCTCCTATCTTGTGTTTATTGCCACCGCCCTTTATTTCTTTTTTTCAAAAGTGTTTGTTTTAAAAAACCAAGAGACAGACAACAACAAACCGATTCTTCTTGCACTTACTGCAGGATTTGTAAGTATTCTCATAACCAATTTTTTTGGATTTTCAGTTGTGACCACAAACCTGTTGTTTTTTCTTTTCCCAGCCCTAGGAATAGTGAGCCAGTCAACACACAGGGAAGAGCAAACAGAGACCAGCAAAAAAGACTCCTGGCAGTGGGTAGGTCTTGGGGCCCTGGCTGTTGTGGGACTTGTGTCCTTCTACTTTCTCTTTACATATTGGACGGCAGACACCTATTATGCTGCGGCCACAAAAGACAAGGCAGCTCAAGACTACACACTGGCTGTGTCCCACATAAATAGTGCAATAGCCCAGGCAAACGAGCCAATTTATTATGATTTCCGTGCCGACTTGTATGCAACACTTGCCACGGTGTCAGATAACTCAAAGGAGACAAACCTTACAAAGACACTTATAGTGCGAACCCTCCATGATTTAGAAACAGTAAAGGCTGCCTCACCTATGAACGTAAAACTATTAAAGTCCAGAGCTAATATTTTGGCAGATATAACTGACCTTGATACAACCAAAATGCCACTACTAATTGACTCTCTAAATACTCTTTCAAAACTTGCACCAACGGACCCGTCTGTTTACTACCAGAGAGGACTAGCGTTTGCCAAACAAAGTGACTTGGACAAAGCGGTAAAGGATGTCGAGCTGTCTGTTTCAATGAAACCTAACTATAAAATTGCACGAAGGCTCTTAGCCTTTCTTTATAAAGAAGTCGGCCAAAAAGAGAAAGCTCGCCAGCAATTGGAATATATTTTGAAAAAAATATCACCTGACGACACAACGATTCAAGAGGAGCTTAAAGCTCTTTAATACTCCATTAAGCCTGTTTTTTGGTATAATTGCCACATGAATCGAAAAATTGTTACTGTCAAAAACCCTCTGTTGCGCCAAAAAAGCAGATCTATTGCAAAGATTGACAAAAAGGTCACAGAGTTAATTGCAGATATGCGCGACACCCTTAGGGCCCAAAGTGACCCAGAAGGGGTAGGTTTGGCTGCACCTCAAATTGGTAAAAATGTTCGTATTTTTCTTATGGTTCACGAGGGAGTTGAGAGAATTTGTATTAATCCTGAAATTGTTGAGGTAAGTGAAACAAAGCCTACCAAAAAGCGCAAAGTAAAAACAGTACTTGAAGGGTGTTTATCCCTTCCCCACTATTATGGTCCCCTAACCCGTGCCAAGAAAATTACAATTAATTACCTTTCTGAAACAGGAGAGAAAATAACTGAAACATTTGAAGGGTTTTTAGCACAAATTGTGCAACACGAGATTGACCACCTTGAAGGTGTTTTGTTTATTGACCGTATTGTTGAACAGCATGCACCACTCTATTTGTTCCATGGTGAGGAGTGGGAAGAAGTAGAACTTGTTTAATAGTTAGTTTCCCTCAAGTAACTTGGCATGAAGCTTTGGCCACTCAATGGTATACAAAAGCACTCCATCAATTTCAAGGCTTTCGTTGTCGTCATCTAAGTCATAGTACACTAGTCCTTGTTTTTCAAACCCTGCTTTTTCAAATGCTTTTTGCGAAGGGACGTTTTCGGGGTCTATATAGGCAATAATCATGTTGTTTTTTTCTTGTCGCTTCATACGCTCGTTGATTTCAACACAGGCAAGGCACAACCCGAGTGTCATCTGCCCGCGTGGAGCACCTGGCCACTTAGCCATACTTACTTCAATCACACTTTGTGCTTCACTAAAACTCTTTTTAAGTTGAGTCATCTCACGGCGAAAGCGATCAGTGACTTCACCCGAGGCGTAGAAATTAACAAATCCTTCAAGTTTATTGTTGCGGTGGGGTGCCTCTTTGTCGTTAATTGGAGTAACGGCGTATAGAATTTCCCAATCTGTGTCGTTTTTAGCACCTATTGCGTCAAGTGAGTCCTCAATCCATTCTTCGATATCTTCCTCGTCCATTCCACTAATCTCATCCATTGCCGAGGCCGCAGCTTCACTTTCAACAATGTCAACAAGTCGAGCAACATCATCAGGATTTTCTGAATCAGCAAGACGCACGGAAAGAGTATTCATTTGATTGATAATACTATAAAAGAAGGGGCGCAAGGCGCCCCAAAAAACCACTTACTTAGAAAAAAGATATGTGTCGCCCTCAAGGCGAAACGAGTAAATGTTGCCCAGTTCTTGAAGCACATATGCTTTAAGAATTGCTGGATTTTTGCAACTTGACTCAAATGTTGAAGCAGGAACGGGCACTTCTGCTCGTGTATCCCCTTCAACAATGCGCCTAACATGCTTAAAGATTCCTCGTGCAATCGGTTTGTCACCTGTCGATATCTTTGGCATATATACGACCTGGTCCATTTTTTCTCCAAACTTCGTTTACAGATTACCGATTCGAGGATTATCTCAAAAATGAGGCTATGCTACAATACCTCAAATGAAAATCATCTTTTTTGGTACTCCATACTTTGTTGTGCCCATTCTTGAGGCACTACATAAAGAATATAACCATGGCCGAGAAAAAAACCTGGTGGCTGTGGTTACTCAGCCTCCACGCCCCGTCGGGCGGGACAAAAAAATTGAGTATTCTGCCGTCGATACCTTTGCCCATACCCATAAAATTGAGATTTGTCATGACACGACTGATTTACCACAAGCTGACCTTGGCATTTGTGCCTCATATGGTGAAATCATTCCTGAAAAAATTATCAAACAGTTTCAGTATGGGATATTAAATATTCATCCATCATTACTTCCTTTTTATAGAGGTGCCTCCCCTATTCAGTCACAAATTGTGGCAGGAGAGACACACACTGGAGTAAGTATAATTAAAATGGACAGTGAGATGGATCATGGACCAGTGGTAAGTGTCATTCGAGATGAAATTAGCGCCGATGACACTCAAGAAACACTTCGAAGTCGATTGTTTGAAAAAACGTCAGAAGCACTTTTAGCCTTAATTCCCCCATACATTGGTGGAAAGGTAAAACTTTCTCCACAGGAGGAAAGCAAAGCAACCTTTACTAAACTCATTAAACGAGAGGATGGGTTTGTCCCAGGCAAAACGGTTGAAGCACTGATGAAGGGAAAAGCCGTACGCCAAGTTTTAAGTCTTCGTTTTATCAAAGACTTTGAAATTGTTCCGACAGCTCAGTTTATTACTCAGCTGTTACGTGGCTTAACTCCGTGGCCCGGCATTTACACTGAAATTAAGTTTGCAGAGGACGTGGGGTACGCAAAGCGCTTAAAAATTTTAGAGGCACACCAAGAAGAAAACAAACTCGTTCTTGATCAGGTTCAATTGGAAGGAAGAAACCCCGTTACCTGGAAGCAATTTTGTGAAGGATACAAAGGTTTTGTGTTTTAGAAAAAAAATCCACGTCCAAAAATGAACGTGGAAATCTTCAGTGTACCGGCTATATACCGGTATCCAAGAGTTTTTTTAGTGGCGCCGCATCAAGCTTTACCCTAAAGGCAATGCGATTTGACCAGTAAAAAACCCAAACTGCACGAACAACGCGCTTAACAAAAGCCCTACGAACTAAGCCTTTTAAGGCTGGTG